>JBDRFR010000155.1:0-28344 GCA_043818675.1 Nanobdellota archaeon | reverse complement strand
AAATCAACAAGATTATCCATCAAAAATCACCTCTATTTATTGTTAATTTATAGTCGATAAACTAATATATATAATTTTCGTTATTGATAACAAACAAAGTTTACGAAAACTAAGAAATCACTGAATTATGCAAAGTTCCCTATAAATGACGGGCATAGTCTGATTTGCCATAGGCATTTCTAATTCCTAGAAATCAAAGTGGATTCATAGAAACCCCTAAAAAGTTATAGTGAAATTTCCGATAATGATCAAGCAAGTTCACTGATTACGAAACAGCTACGGAAATCTTATTTTCCAAATAGCAAACAATTGCTTGATAACTATTTGGTGGGTGTATATTTTTTGATAAATAAATCAATTGCTTTCACCACATCCAGTAACGTTACTACGCCAAGCAATTCTTTTCCTTGCATTATGACTACCCTCTTGATGTTTTTATCAAGCAGAATCTTATTAACTTCAAATAAGTCTGTCTCAGGCCTAATAGAAAAAAAATTTCTATATACTACTTGCTTTACATCCAATTTATCAACATTAAAAGGATTTTTGAACAATTCTTCAATGAAATCCTTTTCAGACAAGATGCCCACAACTTCATTTTGACTATTTGTTATTAAAACGCAATTCGCATCATTTTGCACCATTAGCCTTATAGAATCAACCATATTCTCATTTTCATTAGCAATCAAAAGATTATCAGAGATTATATCATTGATAGTAGGTATATCTGGCGTTCGGACTGTATTTTTAGATACAAATTTATTAAATTCGATTGCCAAATCAGTCAACGTAATGATTCCTGCCAATTTTTTATTTTTTACAACAGGCATTTTAGTCAGGTTATTTTTTAATGCATATGCAATTACCTGTGAATATGACAATCTCGAATCAATAGTTTTTAGAGGCAATGACATAATCTCAGCAAGTTTTATCTTCTCAAAATTTTTTTCCTGAAAGTTTAGATTTCTGATTATGTCTCTTTGAGTAATAAGTCCAGGCGGACCGCTGTCACCCCCCACTATCAGGCTATTCAGATTTTCTGACACAAGCTTATCCACGCCCTGAAGCAAACTGTTGAACTTGTTAATTTTTACAATTTTTTTTGTCATGAACTCTTCAGCTTTCAGACTTCTCATTTGAAAAACTGCTTTAACAATCTTATTAACTTGCATTTTCTCTTCTAATAATTTCATTCTTTTCTTAATCCTTTTTCTATAAAAAAATAGAATGATAAGAATGATAAATATTACTGCAATCAAGCTTATCCAAACATTCCTTTTTACCTCATCCTGGACAACTGTAGATTCATTAAGCACCGCATTGGTTTCCATGTTTGTTTGAAAATTTAGAGTAGACAATGCAGTAGTTACTTCTCTAATTTCAGTTTTTATCACCAAATTATCCCTAGTTTTTAGCTGAATTTTAGTGTTTGGTTTAGGTTTTATATTAGCAAACCGAAATGCGCCGCCTGATGACCTATTTTGTAAAGGTCTGCCTCGTTTTGTCGTTTTGATTGTTTCCTTATGTTTAACATCAGAATCATCTGTCCATTCAGCAGTTATTTCCTCGTCCGGCACAGGATTGCCCAAATCATCTAATATCTCACCAGTGATATAATCAGTATCCTCCGTAAAAGTTTCTGATGGAATGGATATTTCTCCCTCATCTACACTTTCCCATTTTATATCACCATGATCATTTTGATTCATGCCCCCATTTATATCGCTATTATGCTCAAAAGAATCATTAAAATCCGCATTAGCTCCATAATCCTCTGTCACATCGTCAACACTATCAGTACCACCACCACCACCAGAGCCACTTCCAGAGCCACCACCCAAACCACTTCCAGAGCCACCACCAGAACCACTGCCTAAACCTTCTCCATCTGCCTTCCACGGCGCCCACCATGGAGATTTAGATGTTGTTTCCCCCGATACATCTGCCGGATTAATCACAACTGGTTCCACAGATATGGAATCTGAACCAGGACTGGACTTAACATATCTTTTAGCGCCGCCAACTTCTATTATAATATCAGTATCAGGTTTCGCCTGTAAATATCCTTGATTAAAAAAGTAATGCCCAGCATACTCTTTATTTTCTTCAATTGTCAGCGTTTTTGTTGTTATTGTATTTTCATCCCCAAGCCCGTCTGTATACTTTGCAGTTACTGTAACACCTTCTGCCGGCGTTCCATCTGGGTTAACAACATACCCATAGACTAATGTTGGAAGGCTGGGCTGATCTCCAAACACGAAATGGCACTGTACAAAAATAAGCGCAGCAGCTACAATAGCTAAATTATATTTTTTTAGGGATGCCATTGTGCATTGTTCTTCATATAAAGTACGTACCCTTTGCCTGGCTCCATGTTTATTATAGAATTAGGCTCGTAGATTGTATCATACGGTTTATATACATCATATTTCTTAAGCACTGCATCATAAGAATATATTTTATAATATTCATCGCTAATCGATGATAACGCGTTAGTGATATTTTCCTGCAAAGTGTATGGGTAACCGATAAAATTCCAGTCTTGGCTTAGTTCCATGCTAAATTCACTTGGCCTGTAGCCTACAACATGTAATACCGCTGGTTCAGTAAGTTCAATCCAATAGCTTTTGCCAATATCCAGTTGAAGCAGGTTATTTTTTTGGTCAAATATTGACCTATCCGGATTATAAACTTCCCAATTTTGACTATCTGAATTATAATAATATATTTTTTTATACCGTCCGTCTATAGAACTTAAAACTACAGCTGTTGACTTATCATACGGCACTAACGGTAAAGATATCAGGTTCCAGTCGGCTGCAAGTTGAATATTAAACTCGCTGATATTGGTTATTTGCATAACAACTGTCTCCAGGCTTTCCCCGATTCTTTCATTATTCAGCATATCGCTTGCTTTGAAATTATATGCTATCGTTTTATTTGCATATGCTTCAGTATCCCATTCATAAAAGCATGACCCATTCTTATCATTTTCATCAAAATCACTGATTGCCTCTGTCCACTGGCACTCCCCATCTTCAGTAATGCACACTTCACAGTTTTTCGCAAGGCCCACGCCAGTATCTGTCAATGTTGCTGACAATAATGCAGTTCCCGCAACCTTATTTCCGATACTGTTCACTGTGACTGTTGGCGGTGTAATATCCGGAGCAGTTCCTGCAATTGTAAGAACAGTAGTATTTTCATTATCAGACGCATCCACCGCAGTAACAGCATAATAATACAATCTTCCTTCGATTAGATCAACATCTGGGTACGTACTCTCCTCTAGGATAGCAAAAGGTGCCATACTGCTAACATCCGAGTAATTATCTAAAGACTTGTAAAGCCTATAATTCATCAGGTCACTTTCATTATTTTCATCCCAGCTGATTTTTAGTCCCACTTGGTTCCCTATTTGTGTTATGTTTAATCCTATAACTTTATCTGGTGGAATGGTATCCGCAACAACACCTAACACGCTCACAACTTCCATATTTTCGTTTCCAAACATATCTACTGCCGTAACAGCATAGTAATATTCTGCTTCACTGATAAGCTGTGTATCCAGATAATTATTAGTTTGTCCAGCCGCTATCGAATCCATCCCTGTAACATTTGAAAAAGACTCAACTGCCCTATACACACTATAATGGTCAAAATCCGCAGCTGTGCTAGGGTCCCATGATATATCTAATGAGTTTTCTCCTTTGACTGCATTAACTACCACTCCATGGATTATTGAAGGCGGATCCCTGTCAATCTCAAACAAAACTGTAGCATACCCAATATTTTCTGATAGATCTATGCATGACATTTCAAGAACATTAATTCCCTCAACCCCAATTAAAGTAGCTCCCGACTCTGCAACAACCTGTGACTGGTTATTAAGCATATAATTACACCATAATACTTCTTCATCCACACCATAGCTTAAATTCACCGAATACTCAGCATACCTTGTATTTTTAGGCGATATAATTTGGATTAATGGAGGAATTATATCTGCAACCGTGCCTTGTACAGACTCAACAATCTTATTTTCATTACCACTATCATCAACAGCAGTAACAGCGTAATGATAAGTCTCTTCGCTTACCAAGTTAATATTAATATAATTCGTTGATGATGTACTATCTATAGGGATCATATCATAAACATCATCAAATTCGCTCATCGAGCGATAGATATTATAATGTGACAAATCTTCTGCTTGTGTCCCTTGCCATTCCAGTTCAAGCGACGCTGCATTTAACAATGTGCTTACTACCACAGAATCAATATTATCGGGGGGTATTGTATCAACAGTAAATGATAAGAAATCTGACTCCCCACTATTATCCGATGTATCATTACAAGATACTTTAATCGTATTAGGCCCTTCTTGCGCTGTTATTGTAGGTTCAACCGATCTTTCATGTTCAAAATTTAATATATAGAAACAATTATTCACTGGTTCAGTCACATCATACGATAAATCAATAATATTATAATTATATTTTTTATTTATAGGCGATATTAAGCTAATGTTTGGTTTGATCGTATCTGCAACCAGGCCTTTTACAAAAACAACGTTTTCATCCATATTGCCGCTGTTATCAATTGCTGTGATAGCATAATAATACTCTGCTTGACTCACAAGCCCATTATCTTTGAAATGAGCTATTGTAGTATTAATAACCGGTATCATAGAAACTACGCTGCTAAACTCATTACCGGACCGATAAATACTATAATGATGCAGATCATCTGCATTGCTTTCATCCCATGTTAAATCAAGCGAATTCTCTTTTTGCATAGTTTGTACAATAAGCCCGGTTATTTGCTCAGGAGGTATTAAATCAGAAACAATCATGCTGGAAACAGATACAGTAAAATCCTCATTGCCCCGATAATCAACCGCAGTAACTGCATAATAATAAGTTTGCCCGCTTACAAGACCTGTGTCATTATACGAATTTCCTAGCGGTTCACTGATAGATTCCATACCTTCCACATTATCAAATTCAGATATTGACCTATAAATTTTGTAATATGCAAAATCCTCTGCTGCAGAAGGATTCCAGGATAACTCAAGAACAAGCTCTCTTGGAACAGCATTTACAGTTAGTCCTTCAATTGCATCTGGCGGTGTAGAATCAACCATAAAGCTGACTATTTCAGATTCACCTGAATTTGACGATGCATCCATACAACTCATTTTTATCGTATTGAAACCCTCTTGGGCAGTGATCTCCTGAGTGTAGTCTATATATGGCCCATCATTAAGTTTGTATTTACAATTATCAACATTTTCATCAGCAACGTACAATAGTTCAATACTCTTAGTATTATATGTCTGATTTACTGGTGAGATTATCGTGATTATTGGTGGCGTTAGGTCAGCAACTGTCCCAGCAACAGAAATCACGTCAGTATTTTCATTTCCATCTTCATCTGCTGCAGTGACTGCATAATAATACACTCCATTTGATATAAGATCCGTATCTCTTAAAGTTGTCTGGTCTCTGTTTCCAATCTGTGATATCTGTTCAACTGATACAGAAAGCCCCGGATCAAATATATATGAATTAGTTGACCCCTGCAAAAGTCCCCCTGCCATATATATTCTGCCATCTGACAACTGTTTAGAATCATGATATGGTTTAACATAGGTAATCTGTTCTAATAGTGTAAATGTTTCTGTTGCCGGATCAAATATCTCAACACTCTGCAAAACATTATCCTGCGCATCATTTCCTCCGTATATTACAACCTTCCCATTAGGGAGTGTATATGCATCATGGTTATCTCGTCCGATAGTAAGTAAAGATTCGATCCTGCTAAATTTATTAGTATTAGGGTCATAATACTCAGCGCTTGTGGATGCCTCCCCACTATAACTTATTCCGCCAACAAGAAGCACCCTTCCATCATCAAGAAGCGTGGCCGCATGATGGCTCCGATCAGTAGTTAAATCACCAGCTGTGTTTGTAAATAACCCAAGAGCTGGATTATATATTTCAGCTTTAGTTGCAGCGTACTCTCCTACTATAAGTACCTGGCCATTATTTAAAAGAGTAGCAGTATGGCCGTTCCTGCTAATAGCCATACTTCCAGTCTCCTCAAAGCAACCAGTATCAGGATCATAAAGTTCCGCTGAATCTGTATATCCGCCGGCAATAAGCACTTTGCCATTTTTTAGTAATGTTGCTGTTTGATATAGATGGTCTGCTGCCGGACTGCATCCTTCCGGAAGTAATGTAAATTCGCCTTCACCATTATTGCCATTTGGATCAAACACTTCAGCAGTGCCAATTTTTTGCGAGTGATATATTCCACCAACAACAAGCACTTTTCCATCCGAAAGCGACGTAGCAGTTGGATTCCTCCGTTCTGCTTTCATAGGTGGACCGTATATCTTAGAATATTCTCCCCCGTTTATTGCAGGAGGAAAGATAATTTCAGTTGATGATAAGTAATACTGCCCAAAAAGTGCTGAACTCCAATAGCCGCCAACAACAATAATATTACCATTAGCTAGTTCAGCAACAGCAGGTCCGCTTCTCATTGTAAGAAGCCCTCCACCACTATAAAACTCCCCTAAAGAATCTTCTGCAATAGTACTTTCAAATGCTCGCATACTTCTATAGATATTATAATGCGCATAGTCCGTTGCATGGCTTAAATCCCAGCTAAGGTCCAAAACATTATTTCCTTCAACTGGATCAACGGCAAGCCCAACAATCTTTTCTGGCGGAATAAGATCAGCAACAGTACCAGCAACAGTAACAACCACAGGATTCTCATTTCCAGCTTTGTCTTCACCTGTAACTGCATAATAATACGTCACTTCACTGATCACATCAGAATCAACATATGACGTTTCAGATGTAGCGTAAACTGGCGCCATCTGGCTTACATCGTTAAATTCTGACCCAGATCGGTATACACGATAAGTTGAAACACCATCTATTGGATTCCAGAAAAGATCAAGCATCGCCTCCATTGCAACAGTATTAACCAAAAGCCCGCTAACTTGATTTGGAGGAGTTGTATCAACTATAAACAAAACAATCTCTGATTGCCCCTGATTACCAAATATATCAGTACAATATACAATCAAAGAATTCTGTCCTTCAATTCCATTAATCGTACCTGTAGCAGATGTTGGCTCAATATAATTCAATGAGTAATTACAGGACGCAACTTCTTCATTAGTTGAATATGACAATACAACGTCATTAGAATTATACGTGATATTCTGGGGGGAAGTTATTGTGATTACCGGAGGCGTAAGGTCAGCAACTATGCCGCTAACAGAGTCAACACCTGTATCCTCATTTCCAGAAAAGTCTGTTGCTAAAACTGCATAATGATAGATTGACCCATCCAAAAGATTTGAATCAATATAGAACTCATCAGATTTCTGTTTGATTAATTCTATCCCAATAGTACTGCCAAACAAATTTCTGGACCTATAGATACTATAGTTTGCAAAGTCTGACGCATTAGATGGATTCCATGATATATTAAGGCTTCTCTGTCCGGCAAGTGTCTCGACTTTAAGTCCTGTTATTTTATCAGGAGGAGTTATATCAGCAACTTTACCAGTTACAGGCTCTACAATAGTATTTTCATTTTCAGCTTTATCCAGAACAGTTACTGCATAATAATACTCCTGCTCGCTATTAAGCCCTTCGTCAACGTAACCGTTAGTATTTATGTCAGTAATACTGTTTATTAGAGATGCATTTATTACACTTTGAAATTCTTGATCAAACCGATATATGTTATAAGCTGCAAAATCATTTGCATCGCTTTTATTCCATTCAAGACCCAGTTTACTTTCTCCAGCAATGCTGACGACATTTAGACCAATAACAGAGTCAGGCGGTATATTATCCACAAAAAATGACGTGATATCAAATCCAATATTGCCTGCAAGATCACGGCAATAAACTATTAGAATATTCACACCATTATCTGCCAAGATTGTAGCTGATGATTCCACCGTAATATTTTCACCATTGTTTAAAGAATACTCACAAGATAAGATTTCTTCATTCACAGAGAATACAAGTTCAACATTCTTCTCATCATAGCTCGTATTAAACGGTGAAGAAATATTAACTACAGGACTAAAAAAATCCGGAACTGTTACTTCGACCGAATCAACAATTTCCTCCTCGTACCCTTTATCATCAACTGCTGTGACTGCATAATAATACGTCTTTTTTTCACTGACATTAAAGTCACGATATGATGTTACAGATATATCTTTAATTACTGCGATAAGCCTTACTGCATTTAACTTAATCGCTACAGAATCCATATTATTATTTTCATTAGCTTCGGATATTACATTATTTGGGTCAACCTTGGCATAAATTGTGTATAACCCACCTAGATAACCTGTAGTATTCCATACTATTGAAATATCTTCATAAGAAGCAGGCCCTAGGTTATCAACTAAAACCTCTCCGATCTGTGCGCCGGGATTTCCATCATAAAATCTGACTATTACATTTTGAGCATCCGCTTCTCCTAAGTTTCTGGCTTTTGCCAGGATCACTACATTATCCCCGACAATAGGCGAAGTTGAATTAGTTAAAACATCTGTAACAGACAGATCTGCTGAGGTTGTATCAATAGATATTTCAGGATCGCCCAGGATTAAAAACATCCACGTTTCAGCAACTGCAGTGCTATGTGTACCCCCATAAGTATTAAGAAGCCTGGTTTTTGCCTGGGTCATTATTTCCCCTACACTACTTAATCCATCATTAAAAGTTGCCCGAAATAAGTTTTTATCAAACTCGTGGTTAACTGTTGTTGGGGATGGTATTGTCGCCCCCAGGTGCACTATTGCTCCACCATTCTCTTTTTTTGTAAAAACCTCGCCAAATGAATCAGTTGAATAATCAATCCGGTTATTCCAACACGCTATAGAATAAACAATCGGTGTTTTATCGTTATTTTGCAGATTGTTGATATCCCCTGTTCCAAAAGACGGACTTATACTCCAAGAATATGTAGAGCCATGGCCTCGATAATTGATTATGCCTCTGCCTTCTTCCATCGCCTCAATTATATCCGTCTTTGAACCACCATTATAAGGATATACTTTATCAAGCTCATATTCATCCGAGACAATATTCTCCGCAATATACTCTTTGCATCCTTGATATTTTTCTGGAGCATCTTCTGGATGAGCAACAAACAATATCTTTTTTTTCCAATCAGTTCCTCCCCCGCTTTGATAAGCGATGATCTTATCTATCATTACAGACAATTCTCCATTATTTTTCACTGGCAATCTCCCAACATGCAGATCAGGGTAATAATCTTCACCGTCTACACATGCATAATAATGATCACCCGGAGTATTTGACTTGTACGAACAATAAAAACATGGATAATTATGAATCGGCAGATGATCAACATCTCCAACCAAAAGCACATACGTTGGCGGAAGTTCCCAGTTAAAATAAGCGTATTTTATAAACTCCCGAATACCAACATCCCCTGAACCAAATTCACTGTATATATCACTCAACTTAACATCTATTACTTCAAGCCCTCGCCCCTCCTTCCAATTGACAAGTCTAGTAACCTTATTTGCAAACGTATCAGCATAAATTATAAGATAATCTGCTCTGTTTGCAGTATCTAGTAATCCTTCTCCAGCAAGTGCAAAAAGAGGTATGATGCTATCATCCGAACTTTTTTTAACCCCCTCTTCATAATTTAAAACAGAATTTTTGTATATTTCTCTAAAGGTATCTTTATCATCTTGGTTTGCAAGCGGTAAGCTCAATGCTGCATTTGGATCAGGCTCATAATTGATTCTTAAAATAACCTCATTGTATTTTCTAATTTCTTTTGATAAAGGATTATACTGTATTGGATTTATGATAAGTTGCGTAAGTTTAAGTCCCCTCATATAACCAGGCGGCGCCACATCAGCTACTTTCCCAGGATAAAACAAATCTGATGCATAAAACTCATTATCAATAATAAAATGGTCTTCAGTAATCGGTCCTACATTTTTCCCGTAAGGAAGCGTTAATATTGAATTTATCCCGCCAAAATCTGGTGGTTCTTGTTGTACTGGATAGATATTATATCCAGTAAGGACATCATATTCGCTGTCTACTATCTGTACATTTGCTTGTAACACAGGAGGGATTGTTAGTAGTTCACGTATTACTGGTAACTGGGGTTTACCGACAACCCCTGTGTAACCGTAATTTGGAACAGTTAAAATTTGATATGGTTGCTGATTAATCTCAAACTCAGCAGTTTCCGTGGAAATATCTGTTATTCGAATAAGCATGCCTGTTTCATCAGACTCAACTATCTCAATCACTGCACTAGCATCCGCAACTTCTCCAGTCACATAATATTCCGTTGCTCCCGTTTCAATTATATCAATATTATTTGAAATACCAGTTGAAACATTACTAAATTGTTCTTCAGCTTTATATATTCTATATTCAGAGAAATCTTCTTCTGTTGAAGCATCCCATGATATATCTATCGCCTGATCTTCAAAAACACCGCTTACATTAACACCGGTTATTGTTGCAGGCGGAATACCCGCCCCAAAATCAACAATAATTGAACTGCCTTCATTACCGCTTAAATCTGTGCACTTAACGACAATAGAATTTTCCCCCTCAATTACCGACACAGTGGTCGATGCAGACAATTCAATATATTCCTCATTATTAACAGAATATCCACACCATGATGTATCTTCATTTACAAAATAATTAACTAACACTTTATCTGATATATAAGTGATATTATGCTTTGGAGATACTATTACAACAGTCGGTGGATTTAGATCCGCAACTTTCCCAAAAACCGATACAACTTCCATTTTTTCATTCTCATTAGTATCAACAGCAGTGACTGCGTAATAGTAGGTCCTCTCACTTTCCAGATTATTGTCAACATACGTTAAAGAATCAGTATCTGCAATAGGATCAATCAAAGTAATATCAGAAAACGATGTTCCAAACCTATATATCTTATAATAAGCAAAATCTTGCGCCGTACTTGCTTGCCATTCCAGTTCAAGCTTAGTCTCTCCGGAGAAATGGGCTACTGTTAAACCGGTGATCTGACCAGGCGGTGTTGAATCAGGCGTAGTTCCGCTTACTGATTGCACAATTTTATTTTCATTTCCAGATGCATCAACAGCAGTAACTGCATAGTAATAGGTGGTTTCACTTATCAACCCTGTATCTAGGAAAAATGGAACATCCCTTATAACAACCGGATCCATTTCTGTCACATCATTAAACGATGTCTGCAACCTATAGATATTATAACTATCAAAATCAGCTTCCAAACTTGGCTGCCATGTTAAATTAAGTGAATTTTCTCCAGTTAATGTTTCAACCTGCAGACCATCAACCCTTGTGGGAGCAGTAGTATCCACATAAAAAAGAACCGATGCAGTGGCATTATTCAGCGCACTATCACTGCAGCTAATATCCAATTTATTGACGCCTTCATTTGCGTGGATTATAGCAGGCGAAGCCATTATACCATTTTTATCCTCGTTTAAAGAGTATTCACAAACTACCTCTTCATTTACCGTAAATTCAACATCAATTTCATTGACCGTGTACGTTAAATTAGCAGGAGCAATTATCTGTATTATTGGAGAAGTAATATCATCCACAGTCCCGCTCATTGCAGTCACCACTGTATTTTCATTCATGGATTGGTCAATAGCGCTGACAGCATAATAATAAGTTTTCTCATATGTCAAATTTGTATCTCTAAAATTTGTAACTTCGATATGATAGATTGTAGTTACAAGCATTGCATTGTTAACATCTTCAAAATACGTATTTGATCTATAGATATTATACGCATAAAAATCGCTGTCATTATTAGCTAGATAATGAAGATCAAGCGCATTTAACCTACGCACAGTACTAACTGATAAGTCCAAAACTGGGTTTGGCGCAACCCTATCCACACTTTCTTGGATCGGGTCTCCTGTTCCGAGATTACCTGATTCATCAAATACCCTAAAATTAATTGTATACATTGCTGAAGGAATATTAGCGGTCTCCCAATCATACACACATTTACCAACCAGGTCACCCGGCATAAGTAAAGAAACAACATTATCAGTTGTCCATTCTGTATCACATATACCGTCAGTGCTTATGCATATTTCACAGGATTCTGTAAGCGGGTTAGATGCATCTGAAACATTAGCAGATAACGTGATAGTTGCATAAATAACGTCAACTGAATTTAATAATACTACAGGAATAACATTATCTTCAACCGTAAATATTACAGTCTCATAATTCTGCAGTCCCAAAAGATCTTCTGCAAGAACAGTTAGTATATTTTGGTCGATTTTTGCTGTTATGTTAACTGGATTAATTCCCGTCACAATTACGGGGTCCTGATTATTTATTGCAAACGACACCCAATTGACTTCCTCGTTAATGCTATACTCTAAATAAAGATTAGTAGAAAAATAATTTGATTCTGTTGGATAGCTTATTATAATTTGTGGTGGCCCGCTGTCCACAATGAGCGGCCCTCCAACCACCTTGCTTGATACTCCGCCAGGCTCTGCGATTACGTATGGGTCTGGTTTGGTTATTGAAGAATCAGTAAAGACTGTAATTATTGACCCTTTCAAAGCCTGAATCTTGCCGGTGTTAAAAAAATAATAGCCTTCTAAGCTGGCATTTCCAAGCGCCATTGCTTCGCTTACGTTTAAAGTTATGGCTGCCGACTCTCGGCTAACATTATCTGTGTCCAGCCACTGTGAGGTAACCGCCACTTTAGGTACAGGAGTTCCATTTTGATAGACCACTTTTCCATAAAATGTTGTAGGCAAGGCAGGTTTATTTTTCGTCTTTTGTGTTGTAAATACGTAATTTTCGTTATTGTCCGACTGCTGATTAAAAAAGATATCTCTTGAAACAACTTCAAAGGAATATGAGGTAGCGTATACAAGATTAGTTAATGTCATTTCATGCTCAGTTGTTAAAGTAGGGGATTCCATTAATAACACAAAACCAGGCCCATACCTTACTGTACTGGTGCTGGGCTCGTCAGTTTTCCAGGAAATTCGTGCTGAATAAGGACTAATATCACTTACAGACACATCCGTAATCATAGGAGGATCAGAATCAAAAATAGTTGTTTTCAGATACAAATTTCCATCCGAACCGTTATCATCCGTATAAACAATATGCACTGATCCTAATGCCATTTTCGGTTCATTTGCATTAGTAGACCCGGAAGTTATCCTCCTGCCGCTAACAGCCACTGATGCATTACCATCATACTTAGTATAATATACCTCGTTTTGATCATCCAACCATACCAGATGGAAACTGCCGTCCAAATCGCTTTCAATATCAGGCTCAGCTACTCCGCTTGCCATTGTTATATTTTTAGTTAATAGAATAAGCCCGTCATTTTTATCAAGCCTTGCATATGTTAAGGTTCCACCAGCACTTATCCAGACCGCATTGATATTATCATTGATAGAGATATCTGGTTGGGATCCTGCTATAATTTTTTTGCCAAATGTTACCTCACCATCTGAGATGATGATAAACATTATTTCATTCAATGCATTCTGATACAAAACATAGACAAGGCCTGCATCAGATACTACACTATAAGATACAACATCAGCATCGATAGTAACTCTTTTATCAGCCACAACAACGTTGCCGTTGCTGTCAATCTTCTTATAATAGATATCTGTTATATCATGCTTAGTATCCAGCCACAAAACATGAATATATTGATTATCTGTAGCCAATGATGGATTTATAGAATCAAATAGATTATATGTTAATCTTTGTTCACTGATGATTTTTTGTCCGCTGCCGCTTAATTGCGTATAATATATTTCTTTGTTACCATCTCTATCATCCTGCCACACAATATGTAAATTATTTGCAGAATCAACTGCAATTGACGGATTCTTTGAATTATAAAAGTTGTTTGAGAGCCTCTTATTATATAGTGCGATTTTGCCACTACTATCAAACCGGGTATAATATATTTCATAATTACCGTCCATATTATCAGACCATACGATGTGCAGGTTTTCATATTCGTCTGATGCGACATCAGGTACATCAGAATCACTTCTAGTAAGCTGCAACTCTGTTGACCACTGCACATTTTCATCAACCCTGATAATATAATCAACTGAAACATTCCGGCCAAAATGATCAATCGCTTCTATTATAAGCAGATAATTACCAGGATTTACTGGAGCAGGCATCTCTAATCGATGGATGCTAGTGCTGCTGACTATACTCTCATTAACATAGACAATTTCCGAATCAAATACCATTTTTACGCTTTGTATTCCAGCTCCGTCACTAACATTAACAACAATCGTGATATCGCCATTTTTACTTACAGGATTAGTAAGCTGTAGTAACCGTATGAAAGGATAATTTGTATCAAGCAATGTATACATTGGCATCCCGGTTTTAACATTATCAGACAAGTCGCTGATCCTAAACTTCACAGTATAGACAGCATCATCATACTCAGATACTTGCCATAAAAAGGAGCAGCTGCCGTCATTATCACCCTCAATAAAATTATTTGTTGCATCCAGCCATTCACTATCACAAACACCGTCAGAACTTATACAGACTTGACAGTTTGCTTTAAGTCCTGAATTACTGTCAGATACATCTGCATCTAAAAGTATATCTTCATCCAAAGTTTCGGGTGCATTATTTGTTTCGATATTCGGCGGAGTTAGATCAGTCAGACAGTTATTACTTTTACTCAGGGTATAATCACCAGTTCCGCTGATCATTAGATGATATGTGCCTGAGCCCATACTATCATGATTCAATGTTTTAGTTTCTCCTGCATTCGCAGTCACCTCTTCATCAAAATTATTAGTACACACATCATTTTGCCAGTTTGCACTAAGCGTAATTTCTCCTGTAGGTACACTAACAGAAAGCTCGACGGAACAATCATCATCAACAAGCACATACTTATAATAAGCTGCATTATTATTCTGTGCGCAGTCTTCAGGACAATTTTCTGTGCTTTCACCTGATTCACAAACAATATTGCCACATACTGCGCACACACAGTCTATTGCACAAGTTTCACAATTTTCATCTTCATTACATACACCATCACCGCACTCGCTGCAGCTTCCGCAGTCAACAGCACATGTATAACAACTCTCGTTTCCGCTGCAAATCCCATCGCCACACTCAGATTGATTATTTTCAACATTACAAGCACCGTTTAAGCATCCTGCACTGCATTCATGGTCTGTCTCTATCTCAATATCGCCATCCACTGTGCAATAATACTCATTGACCGCAAGTAGACCCTGCGCGCAGTGATCTGTATAAACAAACTCACCTTTAGTGGTTGTACCCTGCACAAAATAATTTTTGCCGCCGTCTGAATCCACGCAGCTTGGATTTTCTCCAGCGATATAAACATACGATGTAATTTCATTATTCCCTTCATCAGATTCAATAATTAGGTTATCAAGTTCTGGCAGATGCAGATTTCTATCTGCAGATAATGTAACTTCCTCTGAAAATCCTTCTGATTTTGAGAATGTCCTGCTGCCCGTGCTGATTAATTTTTCCTCAGAAGGCCCGATTGGAAGATAATCACCCTGATATATCTGGCATCCGCTTAGAGAACCAAATGAATTACAATTATAAAATGTCCTGTTTATAGTAACATCACCAATATTTTTCATTAAAGCATTAAATTTAACTAATGAATTTTCTGGCTGGGAGGTATTGCTCACCTCATATGACATATTAGTAATAACAAGGTCAGGCAATGCAAAAGATAGGCCAGTTTGAACTAGGATAAATACCAAAGCCAATGTTACAATACGCCTATTTTTCATTTTTTTGTGATTCTAAAATATGATATCAAACCGATAAGTAAAACAGCAACTAAAACAATGACTATCCATCCATCCCCTTTTTTAGTTTCCACATCTTCCGATGTCCCTTCTTCTTCCGTCACTTCTTCCTTAACACAATCAGGATCATCATCACAATTATTATCACATATGTTATCCATTCGGCAATAATTTAATCCACCGCTTGATTTACAATCCTGAGGGCATTTCTGTTCGTCCTCGTCTTCTGAACATATGCCATCTGCATTACATTCAGATATCGACTTAATTTCCGCAGATTTTTCAATAACAGCAAATCGCAAAGCTTCTGTTGTCATCTTATATCCTTCCTTACTGGCTGTTACAAATATTGTGTAGCTTCCGGCTAAATCACCATCAATATATGAAGGTAATATCAACTGCTGGCTTTCACCTGTAGGAAAGATTAACACACCGGTTAGGGTAATATCTGCAATTTCTGATTCAGAATTAACATATATCTTCTCATCTTTAACAAATACTTTTGATTGTTCACTGCATATCTTATCTTTGCAAAAAATTGGCCTAAAATCAATCCTTGGTAATGTAACGATAGAAAATTTCTTTTCTTCTCTAATTTCCTCTGGATTTTTTATTGATATTGCAGCTTCGCATTCCTGCGGCTCAATATCCTCGTTGATTATAAGAGACTCATATTTTCCAGTTAAGGGATTTTCTGGGCCGATTACTGCAGTCTTTAGCTGAAGCAAAGGTAAAGGCGCTGTTGGGCATATTATTTCCTCAACATAGGTAATATTTTGTTCTACATCTGAATAGATTATATACTCAAATTCCATCCTATCCCCTGCCACATAAGATGGATCCGATTCAATAACAACATTAATTTTCGCAAAAACCATTTGACAAAGTAATAATAAAAAAATCACTTCACAAATCAGTATAAGTTTTTTCACATTGATCACCAGCTATTCAAAAGCTTATTATTTAGTTTAGGTCCCATTTCAAGTGTTGGATCACCAAGCAGTGTTATCATTTTTGCAGTATAAGGTGCAGTTATTATTGCCCATCGATAAGCTAAAACAAATGCCTCTCCCAGAGGCCATTCACGATAGTATAGGTTATTCATAGTATCCCTATAAGTAGAAGTGCCTGAATAGGCTAATGATATGGCGCCTAGATGAGCTATGGCTCCCTGTCTTATTGCTTTTGTACAAAAACTGCTGAAATACTGCGTTGAGCAAGTTGAACACGCATAGTTAAAAACTATGGAATTGCTTAAGCTCGGAATTTCACTTGATGAAATCCCAGCCCATGCTGCTGAGCCATGATCATTATAACTAATAACATCATTATTAAGCCATAGATCAGGATCAAAAGCAGCAGAGAGATATCCAATTTTTTTATCAAGAACTACTTCGGATCTTACTTCATCGAACTTTTGTGACCATTCTTCAACAATATTTGGAATATATTCTTCCGGAACCGACTCAAATGTACTTGTTACCATAAATGTAGCTCTATCAGTATCTTTGATCTCATCATAAAATATGGATCTTGCCATTTGGCTTGCTACATCCGAAATAGTTATACCAAACATACGCCCAATATTGATTTCTGGGTAACCGCCTGTTGGACTTTCGAAATTAGCATAATAATAAGGATCATTTGCAACCCCATAACCAGACATTGTTGATTTAATAGGAATTGCATCAGCATTTGCAACTATTGTAAGATAATGTTCTCTGCTAAGAACCTCATTTTCCAAATAAGCCATAATATTCATTAATCTGTCATAACTTTCTTCGATAGCGTCATCTGCTTGTTCTTTTGTAACAGATGTATAGTCAACAAATATCATAACTTCATGTTTAGCGCTTGCAAGAATAGGCCCGGCAAGCGACATTTTTATGTACGGATCATCCAACCTGCCAGCAGAACGAGTGGGAAATACATAATCACCCACTGTAAAATAATTCCAATCCTGCGGGTTCACAACAAGCACTTTTTTGGTTCCGGTCAGATCCACGTATTTTTGCTGTAAAGCTTCCAGTGTGTACTGTTCACTGCATACTGTTCCCGACGGTTCTACATCACCGACACAAATAACATCTCTTCCCAAAAAAACATTAGCAGTATCAGACGGTGTTCCCTGAATAATAAGCGGACTATTAATTAAAGACGCATATGTTGATGCAATAATCGCCAGCTTATAGTTATCCTCAACATATACAACCTTCAGATATTCCTGCCATGCTGATAAATAATCCTCGGGTGTTATCCTAAGAATTTTTGATTCAGGGATTCCAGCTCCAAGCTCTGGTGCTGCTGTCAAAAGGTCATCAAGCTCTTGCGGTGTATCTCCGCTGATGATTACTGCCTCAGTACCATACTGTTGCATAAAATGTACAATTGAATCCATATCAAATCCTGTGTAATACTCAAAATCCTCTTCATGATAAATTAATAATGGATTATTATAGACTGTATTGTTTTCTGTCCAGATGGCTACTGGTACCAATGGAAGCACATTCTTCCAATCTTTATCTGATATTAAAAAGGCTGTTCTTCCGGCAAATTTTGCGCTATCTCGAATATTAAAAGTTTGCACTGTAAAGTTGATTAATTTTGAAAATTGTTTAGTTTGGGCTATGGCATTTGTAACCTGCAAACCGATCGTATAAATGTGTTCCGCCAGATAAGTACTATTTAAAACATTAGCATATATTCCATCTCCTGCATTTTCGTCATCGTGTAATCCATCATCATACAAAGTCATATTAAAACTAATATTTCCTTTTGATGAATCAATTACTGCAATAACAGAACTGATTTCCATAACATCGGTAACGGCTGTTTTTAATGTAAATAACGTTCCGGGCAGCCCTGCTTCTGGGCTGATAGTCGTACTTCCAATTTCAATTCCAGATAAGCTTCCGGAAACTGTTCCATCAATTATGCAGCTTCCGTCGCATGATTCACAATCTCCTCCCGCCCCGCAATCCAACGGGCACGTAAGAAGAGTTTCACCTTCTTCGCAAGCCCCATTTCCACAATTGGACTCTATTCCAAAAACATGCAGATATATATCTTGAGAGTATGGATACTCATATACAACTTTATTATCTGATATAACAGGATTTCCAGCGCTAAATTGATGACTGGTTAATCGAACATTTTGTCCTGTATCCAGATCATATTTATAGATTTGCCACACACTATAATGTGCATCATGGTATACAACCGAATTACCTGATACAGACGGAGCTTTTTGATCCCACAGATCTTGCGTTATGGCGTACTCCTCACCTGTTGAAATGTCATAAACGTATATGTCATAATTTCCCGCGCGATTATCTTCCCAGACTATTATATCTCCAAATATTCTCACATGTCCTTTACTGTGAGTACCGGTAGTAATCTGAGTTTCTACGCCAGTTGAAATATCATATAAAAAGATATTCCACTGTGAATTTCTATTCCCCCTAAAAACAATTTTATCACCAGATATATCAGGATCAAGCTGGCTTTCAGATTGTAAAGTGATCCTTGTTTCAGTTCCTGTTGATATGTCCTTCATAAAAATATCATGCCTGCCTGTAGGACTATCTCTTGCATCGCTCCAGACTACCCTATTGCCAGAAATTGCCGGTGGATTTTGAGTCCAACTGCCATCTGTAAGTTTGCTCATCTCCTGAGTGGAAATATCATAGATATAAAGTTGCGGTGGAACACCGTCGATGCTTCTCCGCCACACAATTTTATCCCCGGAAATATCAGGATATTCTTGATCCTCTATATCTTCAAAAACAGTAGTATACTCTCCTGTTGAGATATCATAGAAACGTATTCTGCTATCCCATGGCCGGTAACTTCCCCCAAGCTCTCTATAGACAATAATGTCTCCTGAGACAGCCGGGTTGTATGCTGAAGGTTCTTCAGAGATTAGTTTGGTATATGAGCATGGTCCGCAATCAGCTGTACAAGTTGTACATGTCTCATCTCCATTACAAAAACCGTCTCCGCAGTAACCATTGGATTCTTCGTCAAGTGTAGCCATAAATATATTTGTACCAGCCTCAATTGTGTATTCCTGCCATAATATTTTATTTTCATAAATTATCACACTGTATCTCCTCGCTCCGTTATCAGGTGTGATTTGTGTCTGTTGTTCTGTTGAAAAATCATAAAGATACACAACGTAATTATTTATCCAGACGACTTTTTCACCAAATATCCCAGGATTTGAACCAGGACCAAGCAAAACTTCCTGTCCAGATAATAGATCAAATACATATATATTTGAATCCTTTATGTAAGCGATTTTGTTTTCAAATACAACTGGCCTAAGTCCAGATGAAGATATCCTTCGTTTCTCTTCTGTTATAATATCATAAACATATACACCTGTAAAATCATACCATGCAATCCTATCCCCCTGCATAGAAACAAACCACTGAGAATTAGTATCGTCTGTAATCTGCGTTTCTTGTTGGGTAGATATGTCATAAAGATATATGTCCCAATTACCTAAACGATAATCTCTCCATACTACTTTGTTACCATATATTACAGGCTCTTTTTGATCTTGCACATCTGCTGTAAGCATTGTTTGTTGTCCCGTATTTAGGTTGTACAGATATACATTTGTATCATCAGAAGCAGGCACAACTCCTTCCCAAACTACATTATTTCCGTATATATAAGGGTATCCATCATTGGTAGAATCAGATGATACCAAAAATTCTTCTCCTGTAGAAAAATCATAAAGATAAATGTCCTGTCCGTTCCTAAAATCCATCCACACTATTTTATTACCATACATATTAGGCCGGGTCTGTGACGCACCATTAGGTGAAATTTGCGTTATCTCAAATGTAACCTCACCTTCACAATTACCACAATCTATAGGGCATAATTCGCAAGATTCATCTTCACCGCATATTCCGTTTCCACAACCAGGCGTGATACTAATACAGTTATATTGCTCATCATATCCTCCTGTTGCAGGATCTGAATCATCACAATCCTTTGCAGCATTACATGTAGCAGGACATGTATCTGGCATAACAACCGTGATACCCCAATTACAATATCCGTCATTATCATTATCCTCACAATTTATTAGATATTGATTAGGATCAGTTGCTAAATATGGCTGAGTAAGAGATGCCGTCCCATATCTGTCTGATGTGGATACTGTTACTCTCCCAAATCCGCTTTGCCCCCAGGAAAGACCCCAGCTATTTTTTACAATCCAAACCGTCTGTCCTGATCCATCCGTATCATATCCGACAAGGTTCATAAAGTGCCACCATGATTTAATTCCAAAAGTGATCGGCCCTGCTTCAATCAGTTTTCTTTTTAGGCTGTCATCGTCCACAGCCAATGCTTCATAATTTGTAATTTTCCATAATCTAGAACTAGAATCAGCGCATTTGCTTGGACAATACTCATTATTTGTAGTAGGATAACAATCTTCATCTACTAGTCCTGACGCTTTCATCTCTGCAAACGGCCATTCTAAATACCCTCCTTGATAACAGCTTCCACCGTGTCTGCATACACTATCCTGCTCAGAGATATCAATATCCAGATGCTGGTTATAATAAACATTAATTACACCTTCTGTTGCAGCAAGAGTTGCATACGCCCAACAGCTTGCGCAGTTTCCCTGATTTTTAACAGATGTTACCCAATTTTCGCCATGCCTATCTCGCCAGTCCCAGCTTGCTGGAAAATCTGATGCTGCAAGCGCCCCGGGTTCCTGAATACCAATATTAAATATCCCGCTTTTATAGTATTCAAACCCCTGCAGATTTGGCAGCTCTTCAAGAGGATTAGCAAATAACCGCTTTTTTTCTTCATAACTAAGTCTTGAAACCTCTGTATCTCCGGCTGTCCAGATCATACCTTCATCAGCAATCTTCTCGTTAAGTTTTCGGATTTTATGGTCATTTTGTTCACTTCGCAACCCTTGCATATATTCTAAAGCTCCAAGTGCCTGAGCATTTGCATTAAGTTCATTTTCAGATTCAGTATATGATACATGATTAACTTTTAAAGTAGAGTCGATCACCTGTATTTTCAGGCTAGCAGGCACGATTCCGGAAAGCGCGCACGTCTCTTCACAGATCCCGTTTACACTAACACTTCCTTCTCCCATTATCAAAGGATATGCTTCTAGTAATAAATACTCATTTTCATTCTCATCCAATAGCAATACTCGAACAAGGCTATTTAAAGACAACATACTAATATCTGCATCAATAGTTAAGCTATATATAGGCTTGTTGATATTTAATTGAAATGATCCATCCGAAGAAAACGTTTTTTGAACATCCAAATCAGAAGAAACAATAGCGGCAGCGCTAAACATAGCCAGACTCTGGATATTTCCGTTTACGCTGAGCTGTGCTTCCTCAGAATTGACCATACCAGAAGAGACTATCAAACACACTATTAGTCCACATACTTCTAATATGCCGCATTTGTTAATGATAACACCTCTTTTTTCTATTTTCTTTTTTGAACTTCTTTAATGATTATTGGAGTATCTTTACTCAAAACAGAGTTTGGATTATCCAAAAACGGAACTAGCTGGATATCTGTCCTCTCATTCCAATTTTTGAGCTCAGCTATTTCCTTTGGAATGTTTATGCGTAATTGTTCGTTTACTTTTGTTATCTTTACCATTTTCCAAGTTCCGTTTGATAATTGACATTTTCAATTCATCCAATCCTGTAAAACCACTTCCGAACAGATTATAATACTTTAATAGTTATTTAATATACCTTTTTAATACATTTATTAGTAATATAAAAGTACTAATATATAAAGATTGCGATAGGATATAATGTTTCTTCCCGTAAAGATACATTAATTAGAAGTTATAGCAAACAGATGCTTTTGGAAATTAATGAACGTCTCTCTTATTTTATCAACACCACCCAGCACATCAGTTGCATCATGTATTGCTTGATATTTAATCTTTAGAAGAACAGGTATTTTCTCTGGATCTAGTTCCCCAATACCCACTTCAATGTATTTAGATAAAACAAACTCTAAGAATTCTTTTTGATTATTGTAAAAGAAATATAGGTGAACACCTATCCACCAGTCAAAGAACGGATGGCATTTCGAGGTTCAAAGATTTATTAAAACGCGGTCAGCATTTTCTGGCCAATTCATGAATATTTCTGTTTGCTTAAGTATCTCAGATAAAATGCCATATAATTGACATTTCTGATATAATAAGCAGGATTCCATAGGCCAAAACCCCAAAAATATTTCTGCTTAAGCCAAGGCATAAACCCAAACAATTTCTTTGCAACATATCCTTTAAGCATCTTTGCTAATGCAGGTTTACCGTAAATTCCCATATCCAAAATTATATGCACATGGTCTGAGTCAAATGCCAACTTTTGACAACGCATTTCATATAAACAAAACGCTTCATTGAGCAATTCATCTGACAGTTCCCTTACAGCTTGGATATCAAATATCTTATGGCAATATTTTACCTTGAATGTTGCCATGACCCATACTTCCCAATTAGCAGAGCTGTATCTGATTGGATTTAATTAGGATCCACCTCAAAGGTTTTTTATAGCTAAAACTATATGAAAATATAATGCTATAAGCAGATCATACCTACTCGCTTGGTAAGCTCGGAGGCTTAACACTATAGGCGAGTAGGAAGCTGGGGCAGTATGGAATCATCCTGTCTTGTAGAGCATACAAGGTATCAGATATATCCTCATGTTTCCAGCAACCCCTTCTAAAATTCCGTACGTAGGCTTTTCGCTCTATACTGCTTCAAATGCAGGCGCCTTTCAGCTAAGTTAAAGCCTTCCCCTACATGAATAATACTTAAGCTCTATTCCAGCATACATATTATCACGTTTACTTTAACCTTAAGTTAAGATTATGTTTCTCGATTAGTCCCATTACTTATGGCTCAATAGAGCTTTCAGGGGTTACCAAGGACATTATACTTACACATTACTCCTAAATATTTACATCCAGAGATGCTTTGTTCTGACAAAGTTATGTTGTCTTTATCGTCATAATTACTACCACCTCATCCGCCAGTCTTATAGCCTCCCTTTCAATTTCGTTGTGACTTATGTGAAAGGGTCTTTGCCATGCAGAATAGTCTTGGCTGACTATAAGACCATCCCAGCTTTGATAATGAGACTTTCTTATCATACCATAACCCTTACGCCGACATGAACAATAATTGCATTTAGTTATTTCTTCATTATTGATATTAGCCTTAGTCCCTATTCGTCAGACTCGGCTCATGTGTTTGTCATCCAAATGCTATAAGGATATTGGACTAACGTCTCAGCAGTTTTCGCTTTATGCTACAGCCTGATAAGTTGTTTGCCCTTCGCCCATAGGACTTTTACTTCAAAGCTTTCATTCATTCGGTCACCCCGCAATGAATGTCCAATATAACTACATGAATAAATAACCAATTCTCATGGCTGAACTTTCATCAGCCAGTCCCATTATTTTACTGGCTGCACCGAATAGTGTCCAAAGCCTGTTAAATGGTTTGGGTTTGCTTGTTCTTAATTAGAATTAGTAATTTGAGAGGATAAATATTTATACAGTCATTGGTAAAACACCAATGAAAAGCTCAGCTTCTATAGAAGAAATGATAGTATCTGAACAATGACATTCATTCTATCCTGAATGTTTCCAGCCATTCTGCTTTGTAGAATGTATCTGGAATCTTGTTAATCTGTCTCTTTCTGCTTTCTATGAGGTATGTTAGAGTCATCGACTTATTTGTCTTATCTATATCAAAAGATATGGGCTTGTATTTGTCTATATGTAGGACAAAAAGCTTTCGGACTTCTTTTTCAGGCATTATTTTATTCGTCTTTATAATTAGCTTTTTTTGGTATGAGCCTGCGCCCTTTTCTTCGAAATATTGGTCAATAAAGACCACCGCCCAGGCAACAAGATAAAGCATGATGCCGATAAAAAATTGGCCAATCCCAATCAAAAGTCCAAAAATTGCAAATAGCCATATGCTCGCAGCAGTTGTAAATCCAAATATCTTGTCAGTTGTCCTTATTAATGCGCCTGCGCCTAAAAAACCAATGCCTGTTACGATGCTGCCAAGCAATGGAATAGGGTTTTCAGTGTTCAGCCTTATAGCACCCATTGCAAGACAGCATGAACCCACAGACACAAAAATAAATGTCCCAAAGCCTATTGGCTTATGGGATCTCTGCCTTTCTATGCCAAAGACAAGAGCCAATAAAAAAGTTACGATAAACCTCAATAATATAGTCGATATTTCCATAAATCAACTCGTTAGTTGCACTTATATTTAAACTTACCTCACCCAAAATTTCTTTATTTTATATTAGAAATATACTGTTTTCTACTAAAAACTAAAAGAATCGTGCTCAAAAGAAATAAATACCTCACAGCAGTAATTAACGACATGCG
The DNA here is from genome assembly GCA_043818675.1 of Nanobdellota archaeon. Taxonomy (GTDB): domain Archaea; phylum Nanobdellota; class Nanobdellia; order Woesearchaeales; family DATDXC01; genus JBDRFR01. Next base: position 2,975 of record JBDRFR010000155.1, on the reverse strand, counting down.
AAATTCAATAGACTGTGAGCCTTTCAATTGGACAATTGAATTGTATTCAAAGTACTTCCTGCCAGTCAGCCTGCAGCATATGGATGAAAACAAAAGGGTAATCGATGCAAACGGCAAGCCTATGAAAGCAGAAGACCGGGATGAGAACCCGTACTATAAAGGCTTTATGCTAGTCTACGGGGACTCGCGTAAGATTTTTAACGATATGAGAAAGATGATTTTATTGCCTGACTTTGGCCCTGAAGAGCCTATCAAGATCAAGAATAAGGGCGATTTCCTGGAATATTTTGGCAGCGAGAGAAAAAGCGATTACACTTACTTTTTATGGACAAAGGGGGGTGTAATGATCCCTGTTAAGGGCCATATGAAAAACCATTATAATGATATTCCACCTCTTGAACAAATGCTCAGAGACGGCGCCCTGCCATGGAATTATCTTTCTAAAGACGGAGAGATTCGGGTTTCAGACATAGGCGGAAAAACACAGGCAGCGATTGTCAATTCAACTAAATTTAACTATGGCATTATAACTGCAAATGAAAGGGCTTATGATTTTGGCATGGGTAAACCCGGACTTTTTTACGGAGGAAAACTTTACTCAGACTTCAGGTTTGAAATGCTGGCTCAGGAAACAATTCCCTATCTAACCCCTGAACATAATGTAATTGGAATCCAGAGTATCTTTGAGCCCATTGGAAACGGCAATAATTCCATAAGGGGCCAATTATTTCCTACAACGATAAAGCACGCTTTTATTGAAGATGACAAACTAAACTTAAAAAAACAAGAAGAAAAAAGAACTAATAAACACGATTGGGAAAAAAAATTGCTCAAATTGATTTCTAGAAAAAAATTCCCTTAAAAAAGCAAAGTTTATTTAGTTGGTTGATGATTGCCTTGATAAATTGAAAATAAATAAAAATCTGCTGTTCATATATGGAGAAGATGCAAGAATTCGGATTAATGACCTCTCTAAACTGCTGAAAACAAGCTCACAGCATATGAAATACTTATTAAATTCCATTGAAAAGCGTGGCTTTCTGATTGAACCATACTGCATATTTGACTATTCGTATTTCAACCTTATCTTATTCAGGGTATATTTCAAAGGAGCATATATCAGTGATAAAGATAAGTCAGAGACAATAGATCAGTTAGCAAAAAACGAATATGTTGTTTCAATATATGAGCTAAGCGGTGAATTTGACCTGGTCATAGAGATTGAGGCTCCGAACCCATCCAGATTTAATAAAGTGCTTAAAGCCATTATAGAGGCAAACCAGACTTTAAGGAATTTTAAGATTGTGTTAAATATTGTCTCTTACCTTTACCCAAGGTTCTATTTGCCGGAGAATACTGATCTGGGATCGCATATCCCATCCTATAAGATTATTGGTGGTGATAGGCAGTATGAAAAATTTAATCTCAATGAACTCCAAATCATAAAAAATCTTCTACACAAACCATGTGCAAGGATGGCAACCTTGGCCAAATTATCTTCTATTAACATAAAGACAGCAAAAGCAGCATTTTTGAATCTTCAAAAACGAGGCATAATAAGGGGCTTCAAGTACGCAATTGACAATAATAAGCTCAGCATTTATAGGTCTAGGCTGTTTCTTAAGCTCCATAACCTTAATAAAGAAAGCGAGGAAAAGCTTTTGGAATACCTTCTTAGGGCCATTGAAATAATCCGGGCCAACAAAACAGTCGGTGATTGGGACTTAGAGGTTGACATTGAATCATTCGACAAAACCAGGATCAGGCAGGTTGTTATCGAAATCAGAGACCTGTTTAGGGGAATCATAGAGAATTTTAATATTATGGAGTTCCATTGCCAGTATAAGATGTCATACCTGCCAAAGTATTATTTTGAACAAGAGCTGAAATGATACTTTAACTCAACCATATTAATAAGATACTTATCTATCTAAGCAGATGTAAACCAGATCTTGACACCTATCAATCAAAGACAAGATAGCATTACGGTCTTTATTAATACGCAGTCAACATCTTCTGGCCTGTTTTTTATGTTTGTTTAACTATCTCAGATAAAAAGCTACTCTCAACATCAAAGTCTCGCTTCGCCTAACGATTGGTAGGGTGGTTGCGTTACTCAGGACATCAAAGTCCCTGCGTTTCTCTCCCAAATTTTTTATAATGCTTAAAAGCTATCCAGAAAACTATTTCCTACCATATATGAAATCGTGATGTTGTAAATCCTCAAATTTAATCACTCTGTTTTTTTCGTCTACTTTAAATATGAGAACAAAATGGCTATCTATATGAACCCGTTTAAACGCTTTCATATCATGACTTAAATTTTTATAACGATCAGGAGTATATTCTTTGAGAACTTCATCAATTTTTTTGAAAGTTACTTCATATCTTGTTTTATCTTTCTTAAATAGCTTATTTAAAACCTTCTTAAGTTTCTCACTTCTGTCAAGCTTATACATACTCATTCCCTGTGGTCATTCGTAGCATAAAATCAAAGAAATTATACATTTTCAATCTCTTTTCTTAAGTCATCAATGCTGGCAAATCTCTTGAATTTCCCTTTGTCTATTTTCAGTAATTCTTCTTTATATTCAGGTCTAAGTTCAGGTTCAAGAAGCTCTTCCCCATATTTGTCAATGACAAAATTAACGGCTTCAGATTTGTTTTTTAATCCAAACTTACCCCTAACAATAGTCAGCAATCTATCTTCATGCACTCCTAAATTTACAATAGCTTGTACCATTTTGTTCTCCCCTTATATATCGTTATGATTTATAATAAATAATAATGAATTATTATATAAATCTTTTGATTTCTAGACGGTTTTTTAACGGCAAATAAAATATAATTAGGCATCACCTATCCCAACCGCAGCAAGCTGCGGGGTATTACGGTGATGCAAATGAATGAATTGTTAACTGATTCTTGCTTAATCCTTGTTTCTTGATATATTCTTCCATTGCTTTAACATCATA
>JBDRFR010000154.1:0-3712 GCA_043818675.1 Nanobdellota archaeon | reverse complement strand
TTGCTCTTATATGTTACAGATGGGCCAATCGGTGCCGCAAGAACCGCTCCCGAATTTATAATTGCCGCAATCAGCATAGCAACCGCTACAATTATCATACGTGTACATTTACATTTCATTTTTATCACTTCCTTTCATTTACTTTTCTCAACCGTTTTATGGTTGAACGCTTACAGCTAATGTGCAATAGCATCAAACTGGACAGTGCCGTTGCAAAATCCGCCAACACTTAAAGGAACCTGAAGTTTCCAGTATGTTGTATTAGTATCATTTTTACTTATTGTATCATTCATCCTAAAAGGCAAAACCAAACCCATAAATCTTGAATCATTATATAAAGGCGTCATGGAATCAAAAGCCGTCTCATTTGAAAAAGCAAATCTTTCATTAGCAATGGTAATATTCCGATAATCGCAGATCATAGATGTATTACCCTGATTCATCCCAAAAATATTAGCGTTATCGCCACCATAACCTCTAACAGAGACATTAAGTTTAACATTGCCATAGTTGCTGATATTCGCCCCTTTAGGAGTTGACGTTTCAGTAACTGACAGATTACCATAATCAATTTCCAACGGTGTGTTTATAGCAATAACAGTATTAATCTCCGCTGTATCGTAATTTGACGAGTTAAAATTAAATACCCTGTCAGATCCTTCAAGTGATGCATTTCCACCTCTATCCGAAATAGTCATATTACATACCCATGTTCCATTATATGCATAATACCATACATCAAACCAGCAGGTGCAAGTCGCATTGGTCCCAAACGGATTTTCAGCGCTTTCAGTGCACTGGCATTGTGTACTGTTAGCTGAATAATGATTATTATTATCATTTACAGAGTCATGATCCACTGTATCATGAAAAAAAGTTGCATTAGAAACATTAAGATCCCGCCACCCATTATAATCCCATACAAAAGCTGTACAATTGACCCTTGTCCTATTGCCCGGTGTAAGATCAATGCTTGAGGGTGAAATTACGACCCTGGTCACGTTTGGTTCAGTATTCCAGACCCACACTTTTGAGATAGTGGTTGTTTGATTAGCCCCTATAACTCCAGAAGTTATCATACTAACCCCTATTAAGACTAGTATTACTAACAAAACCGCAAACGATCCGCTTATTACAACAAAATTTTCCTTTTTCATGTTAATTCTACATAAAAATAATATGCTGTTGATCCTTCCCATGAAGTTAGCCCAACTTCGGGCACCATAATCTGAAAATCATATTTACTAAAAGATGTGTTTGACACGTTATTATTATATCCGTATTCGTTCTGCTCAAGAATAGACGCATAAACAATATTTCCAAAACCTGTTAAGTCTGCAACAGAAGTCAGGTTAAGGCTGTAATTTCTGCCATCGTATAATAGAATTTCCTCGAACTGGTCATTTGTTGCAGCGCTGCCGTTTACAAAAAGATTGATTGTAGGACAGCTATACGCATTGATTGTGACTATCCCAACATCAAATTCCGAATTTGTTTTACTGGAGAAAGTTGTTGAAATGTTATCATTAACATTTGTTGTATGATTAATCAGTCTTTCTTCCCATATTGTTGCATTAGCAAAAGCGCATTTAATAGTTGACCAGTTGACAGTGCTGGATGCTCTTGTAGCATACACTTCCCCTGTCAAACTTGTCGATATTGACCAGTCATATATTGAATAGTCATTAGCATCTGCTAATACCAACGTACCGCTGACATTTCCAACAAAAGCCTTCCATCTGCTGTTTTGCTGGTTAGAGCTTAGATTTATTGTAAAGATATACCCGCCTGCTTTATCACCAGAACCTGTATAATTAACAACGGTCGGAGCTGCAACTGATTTAGTTGTATTGCTTCGGTATGTAACTGTTGGCCCGACAGGAATTGCATAAACCACTGAAGTTACAATTATAATGCAAAACACAATCGTTGTTAATTCGCTGGCTTTTACCATTTTTTTGTTATGTTAGTCCCTCTCATAAATTTTAGGTTAACTCCACATAAAACCAATATGTGGTTGTTGTGGCTTCATGTCCGATGTTACCATTTTCACCGACTAGCATCTGAAAATCATACCGATCCCCGCTGCCTGTCTTAAAGCCATCAATGCTATTGTTTAGTAATGCTGTATATATTATTGTATTATTATCTGTCAACAGAACTTCAAGGAAATCTGATGTTTGCGGCGCATCATTAACAAAAGTATAAACTAACGGGCATGATTGGTTTATCCTGACAGCGCCAACCAAAAATCCAGGCCCATAGTTATAGGTATTATTGAATGTTTGATCAAATCTGTCAATCGCAGTATTATTCATCCCATACTTTTTGTCAAGTATTGACGCATTAAACGACCATCCATCGGTACCATCTCCTTTGCTTGTAAAATTCACACAATGAATCAATGCCCACTGAATATCGGAATCATTTGCAGCATATATTTCACCGGTAGGAGTTGGTATCTGCCAGTCAAACATTGTATAATTATCGCCATTATCAAGCGTTATCTGGCCAGTGATATTTCCATAATAACCTTGCCAGCTTAACGTCCTCCTATAATCTTTAAAAGTCAACTCTGTAACATTGCCTGCTTCTGCATTTATCGTTTTTAACGTATTATTCGCTCTTCTGGTTGAGCTTTCTAAGGTAATGTTATCAGGCGGCGCAGGAAAATTGACATTGGCTGCAAACACCGTCCCTAATATAGTTATTAACATTATTCCAACAAGACAAATATTTCTAATTAATCCTTTCATCTAAAACACCTCGCACTTTTTTGGTTTTATTTTATGTATTATGAATTTTTCAAATTCATAACCCAATATCCAGAATTAGCCTCCGTTTGCGCTAACTCTAGACATTTTCTCTATATTTTTTTCATTTATTATGATCGTACCAAGTTTGCCTTTAATTTTCAAGAATCCATTACAAATATCCATAAGTTCGCCCCTTGCAATTTTGAATTGCGTTCCGTCCCTATAAGGAGCCTTTACCTGTTGTCCTATGAATTCGTCAAACAAACTGTTGGTCATTTTCATATCATTCCGTTTATCGCTAAGGGTGGTTAAATGCCCTCATTATTAATTTAGTATATAATTGTTAGGTTATACTAAATTAATGTACATATTAGTATACTAATATTTAAATGTTTCCATTAAATCACATTGATGCTCAGGAAATTGATTGATAATTAAGCAATTATTAGCGCACAATTAGGATATAATAGCTTATTTGACCTTAAAAAAGATTTTAAAGAGTTTAAATTAATTAAAATTAATAAAGTAAGATTTTTTAAGATTATAAAAAAAAATAAAGATTTATCTAATGTTAATAAAGATAAATAAGATATTAAATTTATTATAACAGTATTTTAAAAGATTTAAACTACCTTATTCAGAAAGATAATAACATTTAAACCTTGATAACATAAATAAAGGTTATTTATTAATTTAAAAATGAAATATTAAAAAAAATCCATACAAATTTTATAATTATTCAGTTCACGTCGATAAAATACAAATTCAATAAAATAACAGTCATTTTACAGAATAAAATTATTTAATATTACAAATTCTGGCAACTACTAAGCCCATGATAAAATCCTAGAATTATGTTGCTTTAGAGTCCCTATTAGAGTATGATAGACATTCTGCACATTCTTTCTCCATGTTTCTATCACACTCAGGATAATACAATGGTTTTTTATCCCATC
>JBDRFR010000153.1:0-2112 GCA_043818675.1 Nanobdellota archaeon | reverse complement strand
ACCAAAAAGGTTGAAGCAGAAAAAGACTTAATAGCCTACCATAATACTACAGAATCAGAATTACTGGCAGCCATAGAGAGCGGTGGCCTTGCAATGCCTTCTTTGGCAATTACACGTAAAGATATACCATACGAACATTTTGGCAAGATTACTCTTGTTGGCAACAAAGCATTGGCAGATCCAGAACAATACGGAAATAAAATTTACGAAAGAGATATTTATTCGCCAACACTTCCAGAAAAAATGTATGACAGATTAACCAAGAAATCATACGAGCTTTTTAAAAGTCTAAAAGATTCATTTGATAAGGTTGGTTCTTATTTGGCAGATTGGGATTACAGATCAAGGCATGATTTGTTAAACGAAATAGATCGTTCTAATGGTTGGAAGGCTGCTTTCTTAGAAGAAAAAGGTGTTGCATTAAGAGTGCCTACAAAAGAAGAATCGTTCTCATTGAGTTATTTAGATACAAAATCGTTTAGAAAGTTTGTAGAAGATAATCCTGATATTCATAGAATAAGATTTAATGACGAAAATCATAAAAAAGTATCTGAAGCTATAAAAACATCTATGGCTGAATATTTTAAAGGAAAGCCTGAATCAAAACATTTAATAGAAATGTTTACTAAAAATAACTTTAGTGAAAAGACTGGATTAGTAAACTACAACCAAGAAGGAAAGATTAGTAATGACATTGAAAGAATAAGAAAACCCAATATAATTATAGACAAAGAAAAAGTATCTTCAAGAATTGAAAGTAAATTTACTAAAACACTTGAACGTGAATACAAAGAATGGGCAACAAAGAAAATAAATGATATATTCTCCGACCCTTATTTGAAAAAAGGAAGGAAAAAACTACCTTATACTCTTGGTAATATTATTGACCAGATGCGATCAGAAAAAACAGTAGCGTCTCAAAAAACAATGGTTTATGGCCCTGCCAAAGCTGCTGCTGCCGCATCAAAAGAATATAAATCAATTAAGGCTTTGCATAAAAACAAAGGCAAACTTGTAACCAACGAAGTTTTACAAAAATATATTGATGAAATTCAAAGCCCAGAAGGTGATAAATATCGTGATGATGTAAGAAGTTTTTATAAATATGATGATATATGGGAATCCAATAATGATTCCATGAAGGCTATCTCATTTTATTTACAAGGTAAACCAACAAGATCAAGAATGGAGTTTGCATTAAGAAAAAATGATTTTGTTAATGTTTCTAAATGGGCGGTTGATTCTGCTATGGAGTTTGCAGAAATATTACGAGATACACCTACTCAATATTTTGAAGGAAAACTACGCAGGGGTGTTGGGTTCAATGAGTTTGCTGGTGTTGTAATTCCCGATAATTCAAGTGCAAAACTAAAAAGTGCTTTAAAAGAAGTTGGCTTAAAAGTAAAAACATATAGAGCTGGAAATTCAGAAGCAAGACAAAAAGCAGTTGAATCATTCCATAAGAAACCAGATGTTTTATTTGCCACCAAAGCCACCATCCCCCAAGACACCATAACTCGTGCCGACCTGAAAGAAATATTCTCAGGCATGAAGAACATCCGCACCGGCCAGGATAAAGACGGCAATTTCTATTTTGGAGTTGAAGGCAAGCCTAAAGTAACCATTTATGAAGTAAGCCACATAGATGGTTACATCAATACTTCATCCGGGCAAATCCCTATAGGCAGCTACCTTAAAAACACAATAGAATTAAAAACATCAGGTGCTGGCCCAACAGCAGACGTTCCAACCGTATTCCATGAGTTCTTTCATTGGTTAAAGAAAAATGGGTTTGCCTCTAATAATGATATTAAAGCTCTTGACAGGACAATATCTCAAATCAAAGGCATTGATATTAATAGCGTTACTGAAGAAGATGAGGCAACGTATGTAGGCAACAACCTTGCTACACGACATGCACAAAAGAACAGCCGTATTAAGCGTATCCTTAAGAAGATAGCTGACTTTATGAATGCTGTTTATGAGTTTGTTGCAAGAACACGAACAGCACGTGGAGTTCTTGCGGATATATCTTCAGGAAAAATCTTATCTGAGAAGAAAGAAATTGCTAAACCAAAAGAAGTATTAACTCCGGCATATGCAATGGCAGGC
>JBDRFR010000152.1:0-7500 GCA_043818675.1 Nanobdellota archaeon | reverse complement strand
TTTCATCATCTACCAAACTAAATTTCCCACCGTTCAGTTTTATTTTCTTCATAGAGCTCTAAAGAGCTCTACACCTATATAAAGATTTTGTAATTACAAAATAACTATTCAAGAAGAACACATTAAGTTAATGGGGTGCCGGAAAGCACAAACTATAAAAACAACCACGAGGTTTAACATAGATGAAAAATATAACATTAATTGGTATGCCTGGTAGTGGGAAGAGTGTAATAGGCAAGTTATTAGCCAAGAAATTAAATTACAGCTTCATAGATAGTGACATTTTAATTGAGAGCTCAGGGATAAAACTCCAGACTATTATTGACTGTTACGGTGACCATGTTTTTTTAAAGATTGAAGAAGCGGTGCTTTTAAAATTAGAAGGTGATAATCTGGTTTTTTCACCTGGCGGAAGTTGTGTTTTATCAGATAAAGCAATGGTTCATTTAAATAACATTTCTTTGATTGTATTTTTAGACCTGCCTTTTGAAATTATAGAAGAAAGGCTAAACAAATCTGATATAACCAAAAGAGGTATAATTGGATTGAAAGACAAAAACTTAAAAGACCTTTATTTAATTCGTAAACCGTTGTATCAAAAATATGCCGTTCTAACAATAAATTTAAATAAACAATCAATTGACCAAAGTTTAAAGATTATAGCTGATAAAATATGAAATACGTAATATTCATAATTGACGGGGCCGCAGATTACCCTATAGTTGAACTAAACGGTAAAACTCCGTTGATGGCAGCAAGCAAACCAAATATTGACAATTTGGCAAAAAATGGCAAATGCGGCTTATTTCGCACAATCCCATTAAACTTCAGCACAGGTTCTGCAGTCGCAAACCTTTCCATCTTAGGCTATGACCCTTTGAGCCAATTTCAGGGTAGAGGTGTATTAGAAGCTGCTGCAATGGGTATTAATTTAGAGAAAAACGACGTAGCTTTCAGGTGCAACACAATCTGTGTAAAAGACAATAAAATCAAAAACCATTCAGGCGGCCATATAAGTTCAAAAGAAGGCGCAGAATTGATAAGGGCTGTTGATTCTAGTTTAGGTAAGGAAGATATCAAATTTTATCCTGGTGTAAGTTATCGGCATTTATTAGTTTTCAAAGGTTCTTATTCAGCGGATTTGGACTGCGCTCCTCCGCATGATCATGTTGATGAGCCAATTGCAAAATTACTGTCTAAATCTAATTCAGCCGATGGTGAAAAGACAGCCGCTACCGTAAATAAACTAATGCTGGATTCAAAACCTTTATTGGAAAAGCATCCTGTTAATGTTAAAAGGGTAAAAGGCGGCAAAGATCAAGCGAATATGATTTGGCCCTGGTCTCCTGGCAAAAAGCCAGAGATGAAGACCTTTCAGGAACTTTATGGTTTAAAAGGCGCTGTTATAACTGCTGTGGATTTGGTTAGAGGTCTAGGGATCTATGCTGGTTTTGATGTTATTAATGTGGAAGGCGCAACCGGACTGTATGATACCAATTATGAAGGAAAAGCAGATGCTTGTATTGAAGCTTTAAAAGACCATGATATTGTATACGTACATGTTGAAGCGCCTGACGAGGCAGGTCATGAGGGGGATTTAAAATTAAAGATAAAATGTATTGAAGATTTTGATAAAAGGCTGCTTGGCAGGGTTCTTGAGAATTTGGAAGAAGAGGTTAGGATTGCTGTTTTACCAGATCACCCTACACCGGTTAAGATTAGAGGCCATGTCTCTGACCCAATTCCGTTTGCTATCTATGACAAAAGTGTAAAAGGAGATATGGTTGAAAGCTTTGATGAGTTTTCCTGTAAGAAAGGCAGCTTTGGATTGCTTGAAAAGGATGAGTTTATTAGGGCATTGTTAGGATTAAAATGATACTGTAAGCTGCGATGACATATGTCGCAGCTCCAAAATAACAGAAACCTTTATAAATTAAAAATAAGTTCTATGGTTTATGGTGATAACTTGGGACGGATAAAAACAAAACTGATAAAACGAGTAACAAAGGACCTTATTAAAGAGCATGGTGAGAAACTCAAAGATAATTTTGAAGAGAACAAAAAAATTATTGATGGACTCGCAGAAATTAGCAGCAAAAAAGTAAGAAATGCCATTGCAGGGTATGTTACTAAATCTATTAAAGCTCAGAAAGAATAAGGAGGTTAGAAAATGGCCGAAGACAACAGTATTTTTGTTGGCGACAAGCCGTTTATGAACTATATAACTGGTGTAGTAATGCAGTTTACTACAAAAAACGCACCAGAAGTTATCCTTAAAGCACGGGGCAGGTTCATAAGTAGGGCGGTGGACATCGCAGAAGTTGCAACAAAGCGTTTTTTAGAGAACAGTATTGAAGTGAAAAATATAAGAATTGATTCAGAGGCTTTCCAGAATAAAGAAGGCAAAGATGTACGGGTCTCCTTAATTGAGATAACGCTTGGTAAAAAATAAATCTTAGATGTTTATAATGGTAGAATCTCAGATATATAATATTGAAGAGAATAGAATAAAACGATTTTTCTATCCTATAAAATGTTTTTTTAAAAGGCTTTTTAAACATCGGTTTTAGGGCACTGTTAACTTTTATGTGATGGAGCGATATTGTTTAAATATGCTTTATATACCCGGCAAGCCTTACTCACTTAAGTTGACAATGCCGGTTTTAGTAAGACTTAAATATTGTTAATTATCTCTTAGAATTTACTTGGGCCTATAGTCTAATGGATCAGGACATATCGCTTCGGACGATATAATCGGGGTTCGAATCCCCGTAGGCCCATTTATTAATTTTTTGGTAAATTTGCTAATAATGCTTTGGCAGAAAGATATTAAAATAACTGCCTTTTTTTCTTCTTATGGATGACAGAATTGATAAAGTACACGCAGCATTAGATAATATAATTACTGAGCTTTTATCCGAATCTGTTCCGGGTAGTGGCAGCCTTACATTCAAGCTTAATCCAATTAATGGGATAGATAAGGAGACCTCTGAATTAGTGCCTCTTGTATACGTTGTGCTTGGATATAATTCAGGACAAGTAAGGAATAAGCAACAACTTTTCGTAGTGGCTGATTATGGTTTTTCCAAAGCCGAATTTCAAGTTGCAGTTCAAGATTATTTAAAATCTCTTGGATTATCTGAAAAGCCGTATTAGGATATCATTCTTACATAAAACTAATAAATAACAATATAAAACTAATAAATATGAGGCTGGCAGTATTATTTTCTGGCGGAAAAGACAGTGCTTTTGCTGCGTATTTGGCAAAAAAGCAAAATCACGATTTAACATGTCTAATATCCATTAACTCTAAAAATCCCGATAGTTATATGTTTCATACACCTTCAATTACTAAAGTAAAAAAACAGGCACAATTTATGGGTGTGCCATTAGTTGAACAATCAACCGAGGGCAAAGAAGAAACTGAGTTAAAAGATTTACAGATTGCTATTAACAAAGCAATTAAGAAGTATTCAATACAAGGTATCGTTACTGGCGCAATTGAAAGCGTTTACCAATCTGTAAGAATTCAGAAGATATGTAACAGTCTGGGTTTAGAAGTATTCAATCCCTTATGGCAAAAAGATCAGCTTGAGTTATTGGATGATCTGATAAAAAATGAGTTTGAAGTAATCATTACCGGTGTTGCAGCTTACGGTCTGGACGCATCATGGTTAGGTAAAACAATTGATAAGCAATTTATAAAAAATATAGCCTTACTAAACAAAAAATACAAAATTAATCCCGCAGGCGAAGGCGGCGAATTTGAATCCTTTGTAGTCAATTGCCCACTATTTTCCAAGAAAATTATGATTAAGGGAAAGACTATTTCTGGTTCGGGCAATAATTATCGTATGGAGGTGTTGTTATGATATTGATAATAAGCACCTGCAGGGATAAGCTTCATTATTTTGAGTTCGTAAAGCCTGTTGAAGACATTGCAGGAGATTGCAGGACTAAGCACTATTCAAAGCTTACAACTACAGACCTAAAAAAAGCTGACAGGATAATCATTTGCGGAACTAGTTTACTGGATAACAAATTCATGGAAGATATAAATAAATTCGAATGGATTAAAAACACAACAGCCTCTATTCTGGGTATATGCGCTGGCATGCAGATTATTGGTAAAATTTTTGGTGGCAGCCTGAAAAGAAAAACCGAGATTGGCTATTTCAAGGAATATTTTGACGATTTTTTAGGGTTGATCGGTAAGCAAAAAGTATATCATCTCTATAATTATTATGTTGACTTCCCAAAAAAATTTAAAATTTATTCTAAAAGTAAGATCCCCCATGCAGTAAGATATAAAAACTGCTATGGCGTTTTATTTCATCCAGAAGTAAGGCAAAAGTTTATTATTCAGAATTTTCTGGGATCCACACAATAAACTCTGTGCCTTTCCCAACCTCTGATTTGACTTCCACTCTTCCTTTATGAAGTTCAACAATATTTTTCACAATTGCAAGCCCAAGCCCAATGCCTTGATGTTTTCTTGTAAGCGTATTATCTGCCTGATAAAATTTATTAAACAGCTTGGGTATTTCTTCTTTCTCGATTCCTTTTCCATTATCTTTCACAGAAAAGAACCATTCATTATTCCATTTTCCGCACCTAAGTTCAATAATTCCGTCTTTTTCAGAAAATTTAATAGCATTATTGACCAGGTTTATATACACCTGTTTTAACATATTCTTATCTCCTTTCACAACAAATCCTTTTTTTATTTTATTATTCACTTTTAGATTATTATTTCTTGCTATAGTTGTGTAAAGTTCATCTACTATCTCATGAAGCTGGAATTCAGTTATATTCAGCACAAGTTTATTAGCTTCGATCTTGCTTACTGTAAGCAAATTAGTTATAAGATCTGCAAGTCTATTATTCTCGTTTATAACAGTTCCAATGGCTTTTCTTTGTTTAGCGCTAATCAATCCAAATTTTCCTGATTTGAACAATGATAAATACAGTTTCATAGATGTTATCGGTGTCCTTAGTTCATGGCTTGTAACCGAAATAAAATGGTCTTTTAGTTTGTTTAAATCTTTTTCATACCTGACAAGCTTCTCAGACTTCCTCAGCCGTATATTTAAGAATGCTTTATCCACAAGCGTTAGGTAGACAGTCCTCATAAGGAGCAGTATCGCAAAAAAAGGCAGCGGGTGCAGCAGGACTGTTAGTTTCGGGCTTACTTTGCCTATTAGCATGAGGCTAATCCCGCTTGTTAAAGGTATAAGAAGATAAATAAAAAACGCAAGCAGCACAGCTTTTGCATGTTTAATCTTTTTAAAATTAGCAATAATAAAAAATGGCGATATTAGAATCCCAATTTTGATTAAATCAAAAACAATGTAAACATACATCTGTTCAATCAGTTCGATTCTAAACAACATATACGGTGTTAATGTGATTAATGATATCAAATAGAATAGGTACAATACACTGCTTTGAAATTGATTGGTTTTTTCTTTGAATGCTGGAAATAAAAAAGCCGATACAACTAATAATAACGCAATAGTCTCAAGATATACATCCACAAAACTTGTTAACACTTCAAACCTGGTGAACTTATGAACGCTAAATACTCTGTTAAAATAGACTATTACCATAAATAACTGCCTAAAAGATAACGCAAGAAATCCAACGATAAGATACTTATATTCTCTTTTTCTATTTTTTTCAAACTCAGAAATGATCATATATGTTATTATTAGGTAAAACACAAGCTCGATAAATCTTTTAAGAAGCTCTCCTGAACCAGTCCCAAGAAATCTTGTCAGACTATGGAAGACATCAATATTTAGAAGGTACTTTTGTAGTATATCAATTAACATTGTTTAGTAAGCTTTTAACTTTATCCAAGAACTCTTTGGGCTCAAAAGGCTTGGTCATATAATGATTTGTGCCTACCATCTTTCCTTTTTTTTTATCTATTTCCTGGCTTAACGCTGTAACCATCAGAATTTTTACGTCCTTGAGTTCTTCATCCTGCCTGAAGCTAAAACAGAGGTCATAGCCTCCTCTTTTTGGAAGCATTAAATCCAGCACAATTAGATCTGGTTTATGCTTTTTTGCCAGTTTAAATGCTTGCTGCCCATCCATTGTCTTGATAACTTCAAACTCATTTTCAAGAATCATAGCTTGCGCTTCCAATATATTTTTTTCGTCTTCGACAATTAGCACTTTTTTCTTCACTGTCATCTCCTTTCAATTTTAAGTTGTATGTTTTCCTTAATAAATATTTCCATAGTGCAGACCAATTATACATTTTGTCACTATAATAACATTAGTTTAATATAATAACAATACTTATTATCCATTATGGCAGAATTAAATTTTGATGAACTATTTTATAGTAGCATTGGTGAGGATTTTCTGGATAAAAATATTGACTTTATTGATAAATAATTGATGCAAAGAATTCTTTAAATTCCCTATAATCCGGGAACGTATGCCAAAATACCCTCACTTTTCCCAAATCAAATTCCAAAACCTTGTGGCAAAACACCCCTGACCCCAAATCTTCTTTATAATTAGTTCCTTTTTTATATGACGCAAGTACAAGCTCTTTATCATTTAAATAACCCGGATCCAGGTTGATGGTTCTTTTATTATCTATACTGCATTTTTTTTCAATTTCAGTTATTTCATTCTTAATTCTTATTAAGTCATTTTTTACAACAGTATAGTCCAATAACAGAAATCTTTTTAGAATTTTCTTTCCCATCTCAGCCTCGTAATATTTTGTAAATTTATCAAAATCATATTCCTCGCTTTCAATATCTATTTTGTTATATTTATCCATCAGGATTTTTTTAACTTCATTGTATTTGATCAAGTTGGAGTACATTACTGCGATAATAAGCTTGTTTTGCATATTGACTATGATTAATTCTCTGCTATTTAATTTTTTCCTTAACCTTTATAAAGTAACATTGATTTTTTATCCTTATGAAGGAAATTACTGAAGAAAAGCTAAAAAATTATTTTGATGTCACAAAAAGAGCGATAGAAAAAGCAAAAGTTAGCGGTAACAGGCTAAATTTAGAAAATGAGCGCGCCGACTGCCTTGACATGATCGAAAGATACTTCTCTGATGCTTTGCATTTCCAAAAGCAAGGTCACTTTGTAAATGCTTTTGCTGCTTTAAATTACGCGCATGGCTGGCTGGATGCATGTGCCAGATTAGGTCTATTTGACGTTCATGATAGTGAACTTTTTACTGTGGACTAAAAAAATTATAGGTTGTAACATTTTTGTATGTTCTAAAGGTATTGCGAATATAGTTTTTGAGTCCAAAAATCGTATGCTTTTCCGTTAAAATTTGCAGAAGACACTTTATGAGGTATTGCACATTTTTGGGTGCGTGTAGTCAAATAAGGTAAATTTCCTCTTTCTACTGTTTTCTATAAAACCGATATCCCCTAGGATATAAATCTTTATATCTAAGTTATCTAGTTATATAACTAGATATAAAATATAAAGAGGTGAAACAAAAAT
>JBDRFR010000151.1:0-5016 GCA_043818675.1 Nanobdellota archaeon | reverse complement strand
TTTTTGTTTCACCTCTTTATATTTTATATCTAGTTATATAACTAGATAACTTAGATATAAAGATTTATATCCTAGGGGATATCGGTTTTATAGAAAACAGTAGAAAGAGGAAATTTACCTTATTTGACTACACGCACCCCTGGTATATCTAATTAGAATTTTAACTAGTTCGTTGATTTGGTGAGTATGTTTCTTGAGTTTGTAGTGTAAATGATATACCTCTTGTTAATATCTTATCAATAGTATCAAAATTGTACTGAGATTTTCCAGGATCATCTGATTTTGGTACTACAGGCCTTTGCAAACTTTGAACTTCCTCAAGTAAATATGCATTATGAGTCCATAAACAGTATGGCATATCATTACCCTGTGCTTCTCGGGCCAAATCAATGCCAGCTTTTCTGTCGTGACCAATCTGCACGTCAGAAACCATGCCAAAAAAATTTCCATATCTAATCTGGTTTATAGCATCTCTTGGATCAGAAGTAGAATATGTTTCATGACCTCTTTCTGCTAATGCTTTTTCACATCTTTGCAACCAGTCAGGATCGTCATCAACAATTAGTATTTTAGCCATTCTAATTAAATATAGCCTTTTTTATATATTTTATATAAGTCTTGTGTTATTATTACTACATTTAAGAAACATCAAGCATCCGCTGAAGAGCTTTTCTTGCATTATCCATTATGTCCTTGTCTAATATAACAGGATTTGTCTCATTCAAAAGACAATCGTACACTTTTTCAAGCGTTATCTTCTTCATCTGTATACAGGTTCCGCCGACAGCATAAAATTCTTTCGAGGGGATCTCCTTTTTCAGGGCATTGACCATCCCGCATTCAGTAACTGAGATGAATACCTTGGCAGGACTAAGCTTTGCATACTTTATCATCTGGGATGTTGAACATACGGAATCTGCAAGCGCGATAACGTCAAGCCTGCATTCCGGATGAACCATAACTTTTGCTTCTGGATAATTCTCTTTTGCTTGTTTTACGGATTCTGTTGTAATCTTTTCATGGACGTAACAAAATCCATCGACAGGTATGATTCTCTTATCGGTTTTTGTCTGCACGTAGTATGCTAGATGCTTGTCTGGTGTGAAGATAACTTCTTTTTCTTTTAATGAATTTACAATCTTTACCGCGTTTGCAGAGGTGCAGATAATATCAGATATTGCTTTAACCTTTGCAGTTGTGTTGCCGTAGCTTACAATAGCTGCATCAGGATATTTTTTTTTCAGGTCAAAAATTTGTTCGGGTGTTACCATCTGAGCCATAGGGCAAATTGATAGTTTAGAAGGGTGTAATACTAATTTATCAGGGTTGAGAATTTTTGCAGATTCAGCCATGAAATCCACACCGCAAAAAACAATAATCTTTGCATCAGTACTGATGGCTTTTCTTGCGAGCTCTAATGAATCGCCCATAAAATCGGCAACACTGTAAATTTCCTGCCTTTGATAATTATGCACTAAGATTATAGCGTTCTTTTCCTTTTTCAGTTTATTAATCTTATCAACTAATTCATTATTTTGCATTATGTGCTAAAACTCTAAAACAGTATAAAAAGTTTTAGTTTTTATTGTAACATACCAATAAAATTAAAAGAAAAGCCAGATTATATATTTAACAATGGAAGATATTCAAAATGAAATAATTAAAGCTTTGGAAGCCAGCTTATCAGAAAAAAGCAATTATGCGCAGTTTAATAATCATAATTATAAGCCAGCACAATTATCAAAGGATAATTTCTACAATATTGGAAATGTCAAGACAACTAAAAGAATAGCATTCATCGATGGCGGGAATTCTGAAATATTGAATGCAGCAAATTTTTCACTTCAAATAATAAGGATATATCATACTATCTATCAAAAAAATGCAAGAATTAATTCTAAAAAGTATGAATTCTACTTATTAATAAATGCTTCAAATAAAGAAGGCAATATTTTGTATAATACCAAAGTCTTTCCAATAAATTATGATTTTCCAGATATGGTGTTTAATAGTTTTGATGATACAATAAAACAAGGCAATAATAGAATTAAAGCTGGAAAGATAGGGGAAATTATAAGAAAACTGGCAGAGATTAAAGTTGCTGAAACCTTAGTATGTGAATTATCAGATGGCGATGTAATAGTCAGAGACGGTGATTTGAAAGCCTGCGCTACATATGAACAACAGTATTATGAAAGCCTGTATAAAAAAGCCGCTGCAAAAAAAGTTATTATAGCAGGACTGTCGAAAACTTCAGAGCTTTTTACAGATAAAGGCAATTCTTTATTGGTTACCTTAAATGAGATGTCACCAGAAAGTTCATGGTACTATTATCCATTGGTAGAAATTAACAGCGATAAACACCAATCTGAAATTTATATAATCAAACTTAATAAACACTCCAATTATCTGTTTAAGTTTGAAATATATAAAAATAGCAAATATGATATAATGCAGGTAATGTCATTACTTCAAAAAAATTCAGTAGATCCGGTATTTCTTGGTTATCCATATGGATTAGTGGAAGCTGATAAATTTGCAAGGATTAGTAATAATGAGGCCGAAACTTTGAAAATACAGTTTATTGCCAAAGCCGGCAAAAAATGGAACGTACTAAAACAATACTTGAATACAACTAATGCGCACACTATCCTCGATAAAATATCGTAAGATTTAAATACCTGCTAACCTGGAGCAAGGTTCATTGATTAAAAGGAGGTGAAAATAAATGGAGAAAAAAGTAGGTGAATACTCCTTTGTTGTGGGAGTGATTATCGCTGTAATTTTAGGACTAGCTTTGCCGGTGGGCGATGCATTAACCGGGGTACTAACATCAGTTTTAGTAGTTTTAGGGTTAGTTGTCGGGTTTTTGAATGTTACTGGTAAAGAGACCAAAGAATATTTGACGGTAGGGACTGTGCTTGTTTTGGTCGCCTATGCAGGATCTGCTGGTGGAACTCTTGGAGGTGTCATGTATGTTGGACAGTACTTTGAGGGAGTTTTTAGGGCAATTCTTGCTTTTGTTGTTCCTGCAATAATCATTGTGGGATTGAAAGACATATTAGCCTTATCCAAAAAATAATTTTTTTATTTTTTTTTAAAAACATTTAAATAAGGGATTTGTTTATGTTATTCTAAAATGTATGATGTAATAACTGTTGGTTCTTCAACTGTGGATGTTTTTGCGCAAACAAAATTTTCTGAATTAATCAAGATCTTTAATTCAAAAGGAGAAACAGATCTGCTTGCTTATCCCACAGGCTCAAAAGTTTTGATTGAAAAACTGAATTTTACAACAGGCGGCGGCGCAACAAATACAGCAGTATGCCTTGCCAGGCTTGGACATAAAGTTGCATGCATCTCAAAGGGCGGGTCAGGTGATAACTCTTCAAAAATAAAAGGCGAACTTCGAGCAGAAGGGATTGATACTAAATTATTTATTTCGTCCAAAACCGGCAGGACAGGATATTCAATAATCCTTGACAGCCTGGAACATGACCGGACAATCCTTGCATTCAAAGGCTCTAATAACGACCTTAAATATAACGAGATTAAAACTGCCAAACTTAAAGCCAAATGGTTTTATTTTTCAACACAGCTTGGGGAATCGTTTAAGACTCAGGAAAAACTTGCCATATTCGCGCAAAAAAATAATATTAAGATTGCGTTTAACGCTTCTGAGTATCTGGTCAGTAAAGGTACAGGTTTTTTGAAAAATATTCTCACACGAACCGAAATCCTTGTGCTTAATAAATCTGAAGCGCAACTGCTCATCAAAAAAGAAAACGTTGAAGACTTATTAAAAGCAGTACGGGAACTAGGCCCAAAAATAGTTGTTATTACTGACGGAAAAAATGAGTTTTTTGTCTATGACGGGGACATTATGTATTCTGCAAAACCTGCAAAAGTCAAGGTTGTTGAAACAACCGGAGCAGGTGATGCGTTTGCTGCTTCGTTTTTAGCAGGCATTATAAAAAAAAATGATATTGAATTTGCTATGAAAATAGCATCTGTAAATTCTGAATCTGTTATACAATATCATGGAGCTAAAAATAAACTGTTGAAGTATTCTCAGGCATTAAGCCAAATAAGAAAAAATAGGCTGAAAATTAAAAAAAAGAAAGTTTAGTATCCATGTTTACCTTTTAATGGTACAAACACAAACCGACCTAAAAATTCCTGTTTTAAACCTGGTTTTCTAAGCTTGACCATCTCTTGTCCACCTGTTAATGAGCCTACTGGAGCAACTAAAATTCCATTATTGTCTAATTGTTCAATTAATGGTTGCGGAATGCTGGGACAAGCAGCAGTAATAATAATTCTGTCAAAAGGGGCTTTCTGTTCATGTCCAATACTCCCATCATAGTTTAATACTTCTATATTCCTGTAATATTTTAGGTTAGTTTTTGCTACGTTAGCTAACTCAGGAATAATTTCAGTTGTGTATATTTTACCTGATAAACCAATAATCTTTGATATTAACGCTGTTTGATATCCAGAACCTGATCCAATCTCAAGTATTTTTAATCCTTTTTTTAACTCTAAAGCCTGTGTCATGATCATTACTGTCGTTGGCTGAGAGATCGTCTGTCCAAAACCTATGGGTAGTGCGAAGTCTCCATAAGCATGCTTTTTGTCGCTAATAAAGTTTTCTCTAGGTACAGATTCAAAAGCTTTTAGCAGCCTTTTATCGTTTATGAAAGACTGAAAATGCTTAATTAATTCTTTCTTATCTGTCATACTGTTTTAAATGAATCTTGTTAATTTAAAGATTTTGTTTATAAAAACGGGCATTGTCAACTTAAGTGAGTAAGGCTTGCCGGGTATATAAAGCATATTTAAACAATATCGCTCCAACACATAAAAGTTGACAATGGAACGCTTTGAAAAAGCCCACTCGACAAGAGCCAACTTCATCTTATTAATCCAAAATTAGATTACCTGTATGAATTAATTCCTCTCCTTTGTTCTTTTCTTATATTTT
Organism: Nanobdellota archaeon; assembly: GCA_043818675.1. Classification (GTDB taxonomy): domain Archaea; phylum Nanobdellota; class Nanobdellia; order Woesearchaeales; family DATDXC01; genus JBDRFR01. The sequence continues at coordinate 32 of JBDRFR010000151.1, read as the reverse complement.
TCACATTTCCTTTTAATTTATCCTAACAATCT
>JBDRFR010000150.1:0-28425 GCA_043818675.1 Nanobdellota archaeon | reverse complement strand
ATTTTTGTTTCACCTCTTTATATTTTATATCTAGTTATATAACTAGATAACTTAGATATAAAGATTTATATCCTAGGGGATATCGGTTTTATAGAAAACAGTAGAAAGAGGAAATTTACCTTATTTGACTACACGCACCCTGCACTGGACAATTTATAACAACAAATTTAAATAAGGGAGAGTTATAAGCTTATTTAGGAAAACAATGGAAAAAGACGGATTCATAAAAAAGGTAGTAGATTCATTTATTAAGACACACAAAGAAATAAATTTAGAAACAGAAGAATTGGATGCTAGATATAGATGGTTAAAATACTTTGTTGAAGAAGTTTTAGGTTACTCTGGAAATGAATATCATATAGAAAAAAGCAGAGCAGACATTACCATATTTGATGAACAAAAAAGAGCAGTTATTAAAATTGAGACAAAAAGACCTCTTCCTTTAACTCGTGAGAGTGTTGAATCTCAAGCTCTAAAATATGCAGAACCAGGCATAACAAAATATATTGGAGCTACTAATTTCATAAAATTCTGGTTATGGGAAAGAACAAATGCAGGTTTTGCACTCAAAGTAGATTTAGATTTTGATGCTATCTTAAAACAGGATAGTAGAAAATTTAATATTAATACTATTTCACCTTCTGACAAAGGAAATATTCTTTATCTTGAAAATCTAAAGAAAGAATTTATCTATTCATCAGAAAAATATCAGGATTTCAATACATACTATGCCTCAATTAACATTAGTAATGAGGAAGGTTTTCAAGAATTATTAAAACAATTACATCGTATTGTAAATGAATTATTAATGTCATTTGCATTGAGAGCATTTGACCAATATTTCTATGGGTATAATGAATATAAAATAAAAATTTCAGAGATTGATAAAAAAATCAAGCAATCTTCAGATAAAGGGATAATCCAAAAATTAGAGCGAGAAAAGGAAAGATTAAAGCAAGAATATAGTGATTTTAGAGATTTTGGTTTTGATGCTTGGTTAGGTTACTCTGGAAGAGACCCTGAAAAATTTGATGAGAACAAGGAAGTCTTTTGTAAAGAGACAATCTATGTTTTGCTGAATAAATTGCTTTTTGTTAGAATCTGTGAAGATAGAGGTTTATTCAAGAAAAAGAAAATATCTAATGGAGGGATTGAACAACTTAGAGAGTTTATAGAAAATTCTTCCGAACAGTATAAACAAATAATGAATCTTGCTTTTAAAGATGCAAGACATATTTATAATCATTTTTATGAGCCTGGAATATTGGACTGGTACACTACAGGTGATGGAGAATTAGATAAAGTCTTAAATAAAGTGCTTTGGTTGTTAAATCAATTTGATTTTAAGAATATTGGGAGAGATATTCTTGGAAAATTATATGAAAAATATTTGCCGAAAGAGGAAAGAAAAGCTCTTGGAGAATTTTATACACCTGATGAAGTAATTGAGTACATTTTAGATGGAGTTAAATATACTTCTAAAGACGAATTATTTGAAAAAGATTTGATTGATCCAGCTTGTGGTTCTGGTGGTTTTTTAGTCAAGGCAATAAATCGGTATATAGAGAAGTATGTTTACAAACTTGGCAAATCTGACAGAAGCAAATTAACTCCTCAACAATCTAAGGAGATATTAGAATCGGTTATTAATCATATTTATGGATTAGATATCAACCCTTTTGCGTGTCATATTGCAGAAATGAATTTACTATTTCAGGTAATAGATTTATTTGAATTAGTCAGAAGAAAAGACCCAGATTATAAATTGCCTCGTTTTAAAATATACCAAACAGACTCATTAAAATTACCATCTAATCAAAAAGATTTGGTTGCATTTAGTTCTGGAAAATTTGAATCCTATGCAAAAGAACATGAAGAAGTCGATAGTATCAAAAATAAAGAATTTGACTTTGTTGTTGGAAATCCCCCTTATGTAAGGGTTCAGTTTTTGCCTTTAGAAACAGTCACTTATTGGAAAGAACATTATAAAGTCGCTCATAAAAGAGTTGATATTTATGTGCCGTTTTACGAAAGAGGCATAAGATTCCTAAAAGAAGGGGGAAAATTAGGTTACATTACTTCAGACCAATATTTAGTTAGGGAATACGGACAAGAGCTTAGAAGATATTTGCTAGAAAACATGAATATTCTCCAAATTATTGACTTCAAGGATGTGGAGGTATTCCAAGACATAACAATCTATACATTAGTCTTTTTAGCCGAAAAAAGCAATAAACGAGGTTCTTTTTTATGTGTAACAGCAAAAAGAAAACAGGAAAAATTCTTAGATTCAATTAGAGAAAATTTAACTAAAAGAAGACTGTCTCATCAAGCATACGAACTTTTTAGGGTTGAACAGAATGGATTGAATGAAAAAAATTGGGAATTAACTTCTCCAGAAGATAAAGGGGTATCTATCTGGATAAAAAAGGGCGGTGTTCCATTAGATGAAGTGGCTGAATTATCTTATGGTGTTACAGGTGGATTAGATAAAGTATTTATGATAAAAATTGTTAAATCTATAGATTCAAAATATGTCGAAATTATCAATGTAGATAAGTTTCAAACAAAAATCGAAAAGGACTTATTAATCCCTGTTTTAAGAGGTAAAGGAGTAAAGAAATGGAGATTAACTTGGAAAGGGTATTTTAATATCTATCCATATAAAGAAGAAAATGATAAGACAATCTTAATCTCTGAGATGGAACTTAAAGGAAAATATCCCTTTACTTATCAGTATCTGCAAAAATATAAAGAAGAATTGTCCCAAAGAAAAGACTCTCGCGTTACAATAAAAGATTCTGGAAAAGCATGGTATTCATTTATTAGGTATAAGAAAATAGATGTACTTAATAAACCAAAAATTCTTTATCCCACTGTAACTGATAAAAACAATTTTGCCATAGATAATTCTGGTAATTTGTGGATTGCGGGTGCGGTATATGGAATAATACCTACTACTGAAATAAATCCAAAATATCTTTTAGGAGTTCTAAATTCATCTCCACTAGAATTTTACATCAAAAAGATAACTCCTGTCAAAGCAGGCGGTTTCTATCAATATATGGGTAATATTTTAAAGGATATTCCTATCAAGATACCAAATACTTCTGCTGAAAAACAGATAGAACAAAGCATAATCGCAGTTGTTGATGAAATTCTTGAATCGATAAAAAAATATGGATACAATCGAGATTTGGCGATTGAATTCGATAAACTCATAAAACAATTCGATACTGTAAAACTTGTAAAATCCTCTCTGATTGAGAAAATCTCCATTAGTGAAGATAACATAACCGAATTAAGGAAATCAAAGAATAAGTTATTCATCAATCTTACAGATTTTATTGAAACAAAAGATGAATCGGTAATAAACTACTTAAGAAAATATATTGTTATCCATAATTTAGAGCAAGAAGAAAAAGATATTTTAAAAATTATAAGTTATATTCCTATACCAGTCTCAAAAAAAGATATTGAGAAATTATTTGAAGCATTGCAATTACTAGAAAAAGGATTAGGAGGAAATCCCGATAAAATAAAAAAACTTGAAGATAAACTTAACAAGTTAGTTATTAAATTGTATAAACTGGAAGACTATGAAGGGTTGATTAATAACTTCCTAAATAAATAATAACACCTCGCTCCATTTCGTTCCTGTTAAAAATTGTTCCCCTTTCTTAAGATTTCACTTTGTGAAATCTCCTATTGTCAGTTGCCCTTTTAACTGAGCAGGACAACCATAAATATCGTATTCGAAGACATCTTTGCCCTGCTGTTCTTGGATATATCTTTTGACTTGCTCTTGAGAAACGTGTCCAGCAGAGCCACAGTAATAACCTCTTGCCCAGAGATTATCAAAACCTTTGCCAAAATGCTGTTTGTATCCGAGATACCTTAAATCTGGAAAGCATCGTCTTAATTGAATTGATGTGTTGCCTTTCAGCTTATGAATTATCTTGAAAGGCGTTACTGTTGGCTTACAACCAACAAATAAGTGTAGATGGTCTGGCATAATTTCTAATGCCAGATTGCTAATGCTCATCTCTTGGCATCGCCCTTCAATAATTGCTTTCAGAACTTCTTTTACTTTATCCACAAGAACAGGTTTTCTATACTTTGGAATCCAAATAATGTGATAATTGATGTTGTATTTGCAATGGTGAGATGTTCTCACTGTTGCGATTTTACTCTCGATTTTGTGCACTTCTGGATTAAAGTGCGGATATAGTTTTTTAGTCATTGCGACCACCTCATGCTGAAGGTGGTTGCTTGTATCATTAGGGGTTTTTCGTTTAGCGAACCATACATTAAACTTTTAGCGGATAAGCGACCTCTATAAGGGGGAAAAGTTTAAGTTAAATGGTTTGCGTGAGAAACCCCCAGCTTTAGCTGGATTTATTTTGGGAGTATGTCATATTGGGGTATTGACAATAAAAATTGCATTTTTCAAAAAGATAATATGTGCAAAGTTTATGATAAAAGGCCCCTTATGTGCAGATCTTACCCCATCCCAAACTGTATTAATGAATCAGGCCTCCCTATGCAATTTTTAGTTTGTAAAGGTACAAAAAATCCAGGCCAGTTTGTTGAATCACTAAGAAATTTGGACTCAATCCAGATGAACAATAAATTTCGCGAATTTTTTGGTGATGAAATATATGAATCATCTTTACAAAACACAAAAACTGAATTTGAGATTTTGAAACATATTAAAAATTGGATTGTAAATAGGATTATTGTTCCAGATCAAACATTTCCTTACAAATTGTCAAAAAAAAAAAACCAAGATTGGAATGTTTGAATTTTTAATTAAAAAAGGGATATTAAGTAAGGAAGATTACAATAAGATCATTTGATAGCTTACAGCCAACTTTTATCTGTTAGAGCAATAGTGTTAAAATATGCTTTATAAACCAGACAAGCCTTAATTTGACAATGCCCTTGATAGAAATGTTTTTAAACACTAAACAACTTTCACTATCAGGGGGTTATCATTAAAAAAGCAGTTTTGTTTTTTATTTTTACCATAATTCTTTCTAGTTACGTTTATAGCTTTGAATGCGGCAATTACAGAGGATGTATTCAAACAGAAAACGGCAGTATTGGCGTGCCTGTTATTGATCCGGATTTGATAAGAACCTCTCCTATGCTAGTGCTTGGAACACCTTCTGAATATGCAGTTTTAAAAGAAAAAATTGGCCCGATGGAAGATATCTCTTTTGTTAAACTAATGTATGATGATGTTGACAATGACGGCGATCTCGAAATTATTGCAACCTCAGGAGGCGACTGGGCAGGTTCCGATGGCAATGGTTATGTGTTTGTATATGATGCAATCACAAAAGAACTGGAATGGCAGTCATCAAACTACAATTGGATAGGCGGCCTGGAAATCGCTGATTTAAATAACGACGGCACTAAAGAGATCCTAATAGGGTACGGAAAAAGAATAGGATTCACTGGTCAGGGAAGAGTGCTCGTGTTTAACGGTATTACGCATTCATTAATTTGGCAGTCTGCTGATAACGGTTATGGTATTTTTGACATTGAAGTAGCTGATATTGATAGCGACGGTGTTAAAGAGATAGTTGCCTCCACCGGTACTGGTACTCTAAATGTGTATAACGGTGAAACCTTCGCTTTGGAATGGTCCAAAACCGGACTTGACGGATCTGTGCAGCCGATAGAACTCGATGATGTTGACGATGACGGTGTTATGGAGATCATTGTGGGCACAACCCATTATGTCAGGATTTATAATGGGATAACTAAAGCTTTAGAATGGATAAGCGACGAAATGAACTATTACACCCATGATATTAGGATTGGCGATATTGATAATGATAATGTTAAAGAGATCGTAACTATCAGGCAAAATAACAGGATGTTTATTTTTGACGGTATTGACCATACGCTGGAATGGGAATATGAGATTACCTGGCCTCAGAGCTTAGAACTATTCGACGTAGATTCAGATGGTGTTACAGAAATCTTGATAGGACAAGGGATCAATGTTTACTCTAGTATTTACGCTTTGAACGCAATCACTAAAACAATAGAATGGCAAAGCAGCCCGTTTAATAGATCAGTCCTATACTTTCCATTGATAGCATATGATATTGACAATGATAATATCATTGAACTTGTTGCTGGTACAGGTCCATATTCTGAAGATAATATTCCAGGCTGGTTATATATTTTTGCCATGCGAAAGAAAGGTGAATATGTAGATTTAGTAATCAATAATATCACTTTTTCCAATGGCTATATGAATTTCACCCTTGATAACTTGGGAACAGCCTATGCTGGTAACATTGAAGTCAAAATAATTGACACATATAACGGCAATTTTGTAAAAGAAAAAACTAAAGTTTTTAGTGTAGGCAAGAGCAGCACACTATGGCTTGTAGATAAAAACCATGAAATTCAGTTCATAATTGATCCTAACAAAAAAATTATTGAATCAGATATCAGTAATAACATTGCATCAAAGTTATATAAGGGATTAATAAATCTTTATATTGAATCTGACGTTCCGCCGACAGCCGCTAACCAGGAGATCGTTGATTACGTAAAAAATAATCTGCAGTCGTACAAACTTGTTTCTGAAGAAGAAGCTGACGTTTCAATTTTTATTGCAAGGCACAATCCGTTGATAGTCTGGCATTTTTTCACTTTAGAAGATAAAGGCTGGGGCTATAACGGTAATTACGTTGAAAAAGACGATGTTGTTGAAGACAAGCCGTATGGTGGCTTGGTCGGCAGTTTTGATAAGGACAATAAGCATTTTGTTATGATCCACGGAAACGATGTCGATGGTTTTATCGCTGCATCAAAAGAATTCACAAGTAACCAGGCAAGATACCTAAACAGCGAAGATGCAACATTGCTGGATAAAAATAATATCCAGGCTCTTGCAGTGTACGACTACCTGCACTCTCCCGCAAATATTCAGCATTACAAGAAAAACACATACGATTTTTCATTGATAGTCAAAAACGCCCTAAACGACCAGATGATAGAGGTCACAAACATGAACATCACAATAAACAATTCAGACTACCGCCTAAAAAAAATCAAATCCTCAGGCAGTGATTTGATGCGCGAATACTTAGACCCTGACGGATACCCAGTTGTTATGGGCAGAGGATTATGGTCAAACTTGGACGACTGGTCAGAGTTCGGTTCTGAAATCGCAAACGAAGGCAAAGACGTATATTTGATAGAGCTTACCGGTGGCCCTTATACAGAACGTGATAATGACTATGACTACCCGTACAAATTCTTAACAGACCACGTATTTCCTTCTTATGTATCAGAGATTTTAACAATGTCAAACAAAGACAAGATTAAATATGTAGGACATAGCAATGCAGCGCGTGTTGCTTTAGATTCATTAACTGAATCACAGGTTGATCCGGCTGTTGTGGATACTTTGATATTAGCAGGTGTTCCAGGCAATTTCAGCGAGCTGAGCTTTTTTGCAAAGTTAGTCTCTGATTCAGGCGATGTAGCGATTGCCAGGATGAGGGGGAAAAATTTAACCCACGTAACTTTTAGTAGAGTTGCGCATGAGTTGGATAGTGGTATTGGAGAATTTATCGCCTTTCGCTCCTCATTTGTAGACAAAGATAATAAACTATCACTCAACTTATTTCAAAAATATCATGAATTCATAATTTCGGATAATGATAAACAACCGGGTATTGGGTTGAATATAGATTATATTGGATTAATATACGGAACAAAAGGATGGTTAGGATCTGAAACCGATGATCTGATTGTTCCTGTTTCTGACGAAATATCTATTTTCAACGGTTTTAATACACCAATTTCAAATAAAATACTAATCTCAAAGAAAGTTAGTCATACAAAAATGAGTGACGATAAAAATGTCCAAGATGAAATTAAGGATATACTAAACAAATAAAATGAATAGGTGATATAAATGCAAGATAAAAAAATAAAATGGGGTTGGATAGGTTTTATTATAGGTTTATTACTAATTTGCGTAAATATTCTACTAGACAAATCTCTAATTAAATACTCTTTCACCTCAGATTTTATTGTGCTGTCGGTATTGATGGTTACTGTGTCAACTTTAGTTACAATATTAGCTGCCTTTTTACATAAAAAAATATATTGCAAAAAGGGCATATGGTTCAAAATTTTATACTCAATCATATTACTAACTTTAATAGGAATTGTAGCATATGTCTGGCTAGGAACCAATCTAGCACTAGCATTTATAGGTTTTTATTAATCAAAAAATATAATTAAAAAAAAATGAGTGAAAAAAAAATATATTTGTACAGTGGATTGATTGGATTTATTTTAGGTAGCATACTATTTTTTTGGATAGTCAGAGATTGGTTCATAAAAAATATTACGGATCCAGGATTTTGGACATTGTATTTTGTTTGGATGCTTGAACCAACAATTGTGGGAATTTTGATAGCGGTAAGCTACAAAAAATTAATGAAATTAAAATGGAATAAAATGATTATATGGGCATTATTCTTGCTAATAACGATATTATTATTACGATTTACAAAGATGTGGTTCTCTTCATTGAGCTTAAGAATAGGTTTAGTAGGCTTATAATCAGATTACTATGAAAAAAAATCAGGAAGGAGTGTACGGTGGAATTATTGGATTAATAGTAGGAATAGTTCTATTTTTCAGTATAACTGGCAATCAATTTATATCTAAAATGAGTAATATACGAAATCTGTTAGGTTTTATAATTATCGTACTTGAACCCACAATTGTTGGTGCGCTATTTCCATTTACGTATAAGAAAATTCAAAAATATGTAAAAAATAAGTTAGTCTTTTTAACGATATTTTGCATAATTTCAGGTATACTTATCTATTTAACAGTTATGTGGTTTATATCGCTGGAAATTGTTGCAGGTATAGTTGGAATTTAAAAATAAATTAACTATGAACTCAAAAACTAAATTAATCCCAATTTTTCTTTTATTTTCCATATTGATACCAATATCCTTCTCCATAAGTTTAGAAGATCTAGTTGCATCTTATGACGATTCCTACAATAATGATATTGTAAATATCACATCAATCACGCACAAAGGCTTAGACATTGACGGCGGGCTTAATGATATCTTAATGGTCAATATCACCATGAAAAATACAGAAGGCTACTTTAGTATTATCGGGGACCTTTACAAAGACAACATTTTTATCCAGACATTTGAAAAGCGCATGCAGTTACAATCGGGAGTAAATCAGATATTACTAAACTTCAGCCCAGAATTGATTACTAATGGCAGGTATAATCTATCGCTTAGCATAAGTAAAGATTTCCTTATAATGTACCGTAATAAAAGCGCATATAGTCTGGACTATGATAATTCTGATTTTAAGAAGCCAGAGATTGACATTTATTCAGTCATTGGCGGATTTTATCAGACTGACTCTGATGAAAGATACGAAAGCCTGGTCATTGTAATGGACATCAATTCCACTATCTCCGGCAATTTCAATATTACGGTTTATGTTAGGGACATTGACACAGTCTCAGCAACACAAGAGTTCTACCTGGACGTTGGTGAAACAAACGTATTTATCATGATTAATTCATCAGATATCAGAAAAAAGCGAATATCTAACGGAAAGCTTTACAGGATCATAGTAAAAAACGGTCTGGAATACAGGTTTTATCCGGACAAAGAATGGTATTTTAAGAACACATGGTTCGATCCAGAATCCAGCATTTTTTCGGATGAATACAATGAAACAGCCAGCGATAACCTGCAGATCACAGTAGGATTAGATATAAACAAAGAGGGTGATTATCGTATCGAAGGCGAGCTCTACGATATGTATAACAATTTTATTTCAGCCATTAATCAGACATTCACTGTTTCCCCGGGCTTAACATCAGTTAACCTTACGATCAACGGCTCTGTGATTTACAGGTCAAACTTTAACGGTCCGTACGTCATAAAATACCTAAAACTTATAAGAGAAGGTATTCTGGATAATGTTGCAGACCCCTATACAACAAAGCCATATAACTATGACCAATTCAGAAAACCCAACATGCCGGATTTAGTAATAACCTCTGTTACTGTTAATGATAATAAAGTATCTTCACGCATTGAAAATACCGGATCAAGTTATGCAATCAGTACGTTTGTAACATTTTTTGACCAGGAATTTATTATAATCGAAAAAACCTTGATAACACTGCTCGCACCCGGTGATTCAATCGATATTAATTTCACAAGGAATATGTCAAACATTACAACGCTGTACACAGTTGTAGATTATGATAATATTATTGAAGAACAAAACGATACCAACAATATGTTCACTTCTTTACTGGGCAGGCTTGCGCCATTTTTAATCTATCCAAAACAAGACATTAATGTTACTCAATACGAATTCTTTAATTTCACTTCTGGTGTAAAATGCATCAAAGGCGATTGCGGTGATGTTACCGTTACATTAGACCCGCCTGCAGAATCTGAATATTTAACAGGAGCAGTGCCCACATCAACGGAGACTAACTGGTGCTATTTATTCGGCCATGGCGGATACGGACCCTACAAAGGAATATCCTACAAAAATATGGACATATTCGAATTATTAGCTGGTGATCAGGTATGTTTTGATTTGGGTAACGAAAATGATGTTAACATTTCATTGAACATTTCGTTATGCTCTGGTAATTGTGAAAACGGGTATACTCAAATAGTTAATAATAAAAAAGCCGCTATCCCAAAAGGGGACAATATTTGCGGATCTTGGGAATTATGTTTTGATATTGACAATCCATATTCTTTCCCTGGCGGCAATCTTGATGTTAGAATCAAATCAACTGGTGCATTCGCTGACGATACAACCTGTAACCCGGTCTTATGTTACACAGAATATGACGATCCTGCAAACAAGTTTGTCGAAATATGGTGGGAAGGCGGGTCTGACCAATATCACATCCCAGGTGTCAAATTTTTTAAAAATCTTGACAAACATATAATACCAGAACAGTCAGGTTATCCATTTTATACAATTAATAATAACCCTGCTGAATGTAAAAACCTAAAAAAAGACGATAACTGCACAACAATTTGGTTCATTAACACCACCGGCAAAATTAACACTGTCCATGAATTTTTCACCATATACGAATCTGAAGAACATACTAATGAGACCCCAAGTATTTTTATCAGAATTAAAGAACAGATATTTGAATATAACATTACATTATTTTCTGGCTGGAACCTTATTTCGATCCCGTTGGACAAAAGCATAAATTCCATTCTGGGACAAATTATTTCAATTTTTAGCGATAGAGAATATTATCTTAACAGCACCCATAATAACTTTGATGAACTTAACTCCTCAAAAGGTTACTGGGTTAACAGTATACCCCAGACAATACCGATAAAAGGCACAAAACCTAACACTACCAATATCCATTTAGTTAAAGGTTGGAATTTAATAGGTTACCCTTCCTTAGAGCCCGCTTTAATAAACGAAACCTTGGAAAAGCTAAATTTTTCTACTGTCATGTATTATAATGATTCCCGCTGGTACTCTTACAATAAAGACCGGCCGGACTTTTTAAACACTATCAAATATTTAAAGCCCGGACAGGGTTACTGGGTCAACTCTGGCAATGACTCAGTTTTAATAATAAAAAACTTTATATAATCCCCTAATTCTTAACATATTATGCCCGAACAAGAAATGACTCCGGAACAACTACAGGAATTCCAGGAAAAGATTAAAAACATGAATCCTGAAGAGCTTAAGGCGTTCCAAAAAAAACAATGCATTTTCTGCCATATTGTAAGCAGTAAAGTCCAATCCAAAAAAATTTATGAGGATGATAGGTGCATAGCAATCCTTGACATTAACCCTGCCAATCCCGGCCATATTTTATTGCTCCCAAAAGAGCATTACAACATTATGCCCCAGCTTCCGGATATTGAACTTGCCCATATTTTCCAGGTTGCAAAAGCTTTATCTAATGCATGTTTAAGAACATTAGAAGCAGGCGGTACAAACATAATCGTTGCAAACGGCGTGACCGCTGGCCAGAAGGCTAACCATTTCATGGTGCACATTATTCCGAGAAGAGACAATGATGGTATAAGCTTTACATTGCCGCAAAAAAAGATTAGTGAAAAAGACCTAAATGATGTTCGCAGCAAACTAGCCAAAAAAATAGCATCATTGCTTGGAAAAAAACCACCAAAAGAACGTACAAGAGATACTAAAAAAGAACCTGTGCCCAAGGTTATCGAAAAACCTAAGGCTGAACCAAAAAAAATTGAAAAGAATGATAAGATTACGAATAAACCTGTCAAGAACAGCAAAGTATCGCTTGATGATATATCAGAATTATTAAAAAATGGCTGAACAGAATTGCTTTGTTTGTGAGATTGTAAAGGGAACAGTCCCTTCTGAAAAGATTTATGAAGATGACGAGATATTGGCTTTCCTTGACGTTAACGGTGCCAGTCCTGGCCATTGTTTTGTAATACCAAAAGAACACTACCCAATATTTGAACAGGTGCCTGACAGCATTGTACAAAAACTTTTCGTGATAAGTAACAAAATATCTGTAGCAATTTTTGAGTCGCTTGCAGCACCCGGCACAAACATTTTTATCACAAACGGTATAGCAGCAGACCAAAAGGTTGCGCATTTTATGATAAACATTGTACCAAGATCTGAAAATGACGGCATCAATCTGCAATGGCAACCCAGACAATTAAACGAAGAAGAGATGTCAACTATAGAACTTAAGCTCAAAGAAGAGAGTGCGCATATTGGTGGCTTCCAGGATTCTAAACCTATCGAAAAAATAAGACATAACACAATAGAGCCTATTACAGGCGAGGATAATTATTTGCTCAAAAGCCTGCGCAGAATCCCTTAAGTTATCATCGTCACATTCGAGCTTAATTCCACAATCTGGTTGACCCGCCTGTTTGGGTCGGTAAGCTCTTCTTTGGAATACCACAGCGGAGCAATACGATCAGTACCCGAAATAAACGCAAATACGCTTGCATCCACTGAATTAATCGAAGGTATAAAATATACAGACCTTGTATTACCATTATTTAATATATAATCCTGATAACTGCCTAGGTTAGCATTATCTATAAATATTATTGGCGAATTATAAAACGCTGCAAAAAGTGACGCTATCAAAGCAGCCGATTCATGGTCATTTGGATCAAGCGACTCTTTATCCACAATTATAACATGATAATAAATACTCCACAGGTTAAAATATACATCATCAAAACTTCCGGTTGTATAAACATCAATAATATACCCATCTCCAAGATCATGCTGGCATGACACGCCGCAGCCATCAGACATTTTTCGATCATCAAACACATAAGCGTGCTTCTTGCCATATTTTTGCATGATCTCTTTAATCTGGCTTTGCTGCAAGGTTTGGGACGGATCCTTAACATAATACACATAATATGGCAGAGTATGCAATCCCTGAATATCTTTCCACGTCGTTGCAGGTATTAGTTTTAGAATTGTGTCCCAATTATTTTTATCATTATCTCTTACAAGAAACATTGAGTTTTCAATATTTACTGCCTTTTCATTGCTTGTATAAATGTTAACGATCTGGCTTGTTGTACCGATAGCGCCCTGGTCATTAACAACCTTTAGAGTGATGTTATATTCTCCAGGCTCTACATACGAATAATCTACTGACACACCTTTCCCGTCAATTATGAAATCACTGTTAAAATCCCAGAAATAGCCTACAATTTTATACTGCTGGTCATAACTTTCACCGGCATCAAAAGTTATTACGTCAAACACCTTAAAATTTTGTGAGGGTACCGGACTGGTTATTATAGGTATTGACGGTTTAGCATATGATTTAGATTGCTGCTCAATTTTAATTTCTGCTTCTGCAAAAAAAGTTTTGTTTACAGCTAATGCTAACAAAAGGAACACTATTGCTATTATTATTATGACTATCGCTTTTGTGGATAGTTCAAAAGCCGCTTTTTTATTCATATAGATCTATTTGGTTATATAAGTCCAAAGGTTGTACAAAGTTGACGTGACATCCACCCTGCTGACCCATCTGCCATTCTCACATTTCCCGCTCACTAACACATCATCCAAAGACTTGCCTGATGAGAACACGCTCCATGTTTCGCCCTCATCGTCACCGCAGCAGCAGCATCCGTTACTTTGGCTTACGGCTCCAAGCATACTTGCAAAACAATATTCTTCTCCGGTTTCATCACATTCGGCAGTATCGGTGGAATCTCTTACGCCTAATTCTTCGCCAACCCTATTACAGAATAATCCAGAATCATCTGCTTCGTTAATGTACACTATCTTCCTATGCTGCTCACTGTAGCAGCAGCCATCAGGCTTTGCTGGGTCTGCTGCCCAGCATTCATCATCACCATCATCACCGCAGCAAAACTTCTCAGCATTTTTTGGATCGCTCCTATCAGTAAAAATATTTGTATCGATCCAGCAATCAGCATGCCCAAGCCCGTTACATTTAACAGCATCAATATTTTTATCAAAATAAAGCGCGCAGTTTCTTTGGCTGGCATCGGCTTCCCCGCTGCAATACGCATCAATATCTTCACATGTGTATGTTGTTTGTTCACCATCTGCTCCGCATTCAATGAAAGTATTATCATAACACTCAGGTGTCCAAAAATCTACATAAGCAGGACAATCAGATGGCTGCACTTTTCTAAACTCACCAGAAGGTTGTTTAACATTATCCCAACAACCAGTAACAGTATTAAACGTCCATGTGATACAATCATTATTAACCTTAGTATCTGTCGGTGCCTGACCAATACAACCCACAGACTCTAGACCATCACATACTCCATCCTGGTCACTATCAGCTTTGCAGACACATTCTATCTGAGCGCTATCACATTGTTCATAGGCAGCGCATGATATATCAACCCAGTTACCTACCGTTTTCACACATTCTCCCAGAGCATTGCATTTTGATGTATTAGTCTTTGTACGGACTGCTGTCCCATCTGCCTTGCATTTAGTCTCTTTTTCTTCGCCGCACGGTTCATTGACAGGTTTAGGATAAGGTTTAGAAACTGCTGCGCAAGTTTGCGTTATAACACCTCCTGCTCCGTTACAGGTTTTGTTAACAGCCGGATAAATTTTGCACAGGGTATCTTCACAAGGAATTGTCTCAAGGACAGTCATGGAAGAATTAAAACTTCTCATCCAGCAGCCTGTTTGATAATCAAACCCAGGGTACACAACACAACTTTCATTTGGTGGAAGATTTGTTGTATTTTCAACCCTGCAGTTTACAGGTTCGGATGCATCGCAAATTTTATCATTGTCAAGATCCAAACATTTTATCGTTAAGTTCTGACTATACATTGTTTCACCATAATCCTTATAATCATACGGAGTCACTGCGCATGACCAATTATCCCCTTCGGACGTGTTACCCGCTAATAAGATTGATAAATTTTCAACTGTAAACTTCAATAAACCATCCTTAAACCATGTATAATAATTGATCACAAGCTCATTATTTGGATCATTGGTCGAAACATTATGGCATATCAAATTTTCGTAGGTATAATTTGTACCAAATGTAGAATTTATCAAAGGTGTTTGATGAATCGGAACCTGATTACAATCATTAAAATCAGCCCTGTCTAATAAGCCGTCACAATCATCATCAATTCCATTATCACAGCCTGTTTCTGTCCCGCCGCAGTCAGAATCAGCACCATCCACACAAAGATCAATATCATTACTGATAGAATCTGCACATGTATCTACACATATTGATTCACCATCCACACAAACAGTTAACCCTGTCCCTTCACTAACCGCATTTTCCGCCAAATCACATGAATCTACAGTGACTGCATGATCACAATTACCATAGCCATCACAGTACGCCATGCTTGGGCAGTTATAATTTGCTGAATCATATCCGTTGTCGCCAGCTATTGAACATAAGTAAGTACTATCACATATTTTTGACACAGGCTCAAATATATCAGCAGGACAATCTGCAAACAATCCAGTACACTTTTCAACAATATCACAATCATTGACAGCTTCTCTACAAACCACATCTGCACCCTCATACCCGTCTACAGAACAATCTTTTCCAACACCTGTACATGTCTCGGCAACATCACAATCACCATCTTTAGCTCGGCATTCAACATTGGTATCAGCAAGACTATCATCAGGACATTGCGCATTAGCTCCAGTACAGGTTTCCGCAATATCACAATCACCTGATTTTACACGGCATTCAAATATAGGATTTTTAAACATATCTTCAGGGCAGAAGGCGCTTGTACCAGTGCATATTTCTGGTAAATCACAATCTCCTGCTATGCCCCTGCACTCAAAATCTTCAGGTTTAAACTCATCCGACGGACACACTGGACTATCCCCTTGGCACAATTCCGCCACATCACAATCAGCAGCTTTAGCTCGGCATTCAACATCATCACCTAAAAACTCATCAACAGGACAGTCTTTTGATAATCCAGTACATGTTTCTACTACATCACAAGGCCCTGCAATATCCTTGCATACATAATTTGTATCTTCGAATGCGTCCACAGGACAGTCTTTCCCAACACCAGTGCATATCTCAGCAACATCACAATCACCATCTTTAGCTCGGCATTCAACATCGGTATCAGCAAGACTATCATCAGGACATTGCGCATTAGCTCCAGTACAGGTTTCCGCAATATCACAATCACCTGATTTTTCCCGGCATTCAACAGTAGGATTTTTAAACATATCTTCAGGGCAGAAGGCGCTTGTTCCAGTGCAGGTTTCAGGGACATCACAATCTCCTGCTATGCCCCTACACTCAAAATCTTCAGGTTTAAACTCATCATACGGACACACTGGACTATCCCCTTGGCACAATTCCGCCACATCACAATTAGCAACTTTAGCTCGGCATTCAACATCGGCACCCAAAAACACATCAACAGGACAATCTTTTGATAACCCAGTACAAGTTTCTAAAATATCACACAATCCAGCAGCAGCATTACAGACATAATCACTACCTTCAAAAACATCCACCGGACAATATGGTCCAGTTCCTGTACATAACTCAGCTTTATCGCATACACCATCTTTAACTCTGCATTCAATATCAGACGCCTTAAATGTATCCAAAGGACATTCCGAATTAAAGCCTGAGCAGAATTCTGCAACATCACATTCTCCATCTTTTATCCCGCAAACTGTCATTGCATCCAAAAACTGCTGCTCGCATATATTAGTATTAAGATTACATACACCTACAGCACAATCATCTTCAAACAAGATACAGTCCGGGTCTACCTGACAACAGACAGCACCGTCAGGCCCCTGCTCGGTTGCACATTCGCTGTCTGTACAATCTGGCGCTCCATCACAGTCATTATCAAAAGTATCACCGCAAATTTCAGGAACAGGAGTTACTTCATTTTCGCAAACGCTATAATCTCCACCAGTGCATGTTTCAATACCACCATAGCATAACCCAACATTCTCTGTCCCATCAAGACCTGTATAACAGGTTCTAGCTAATGGATTATCAAACTCATCTTCATCAATTAGCCCATCGCAGTCATTATCTTCACCATCGCATATTTCTTCACCAGACACAATACAAAAATACTCACATCCGTCTGATAAAATATCCCCGTTAAGATCATAATAATTTTCCTGGCAGTAACAATCATCAGCTGTTACTGTACAAGGTGCGTAATATGCATCAATACTATCGGAAGTTGTGCCTTGTTCAATACACTGATAATTACAATATCCCTGTGTATTTGCAGCATTACAATTAGTTTTTGGCGGAGTTGTAATAATTTCACTGCAGCCTCTGTCTGTTGGCTGGCAATTAGCTTTACAGTAGTTGGAATTCACAGACCTTTCAATCAGAATACCTGCCTGATCACAATAATCATCACAGATAGAATTACCAACCCCAGTATTTTGGTCGCATGTTGCACCGCATTGTCCTGTTGAACATCCTGCTAATTCCGCGCACGCATTTTCCGGAACACACCTATTTTCCCCGCCGGTATATTCACGCGGATTATTTTCAAAACATTCCAGACACCATTCACATCCAGTCTCCGGCACTTCACATGTTGGCTCATCAGGGTATGCTGCGCAATCTGATGACATCACATTAACTGACAAAATCTTACTCGATCCTGCAACTTCAGACTTCACTTCATCCACTTTACATTCCACAATTTTTGGAACACCAGTATATGCCCCAGGATTGCACTCAAACTCAACCATGTTGCCTTGCCAGTTTCTCCAGCTGCACTTAACTCCGTCTAAAAAAACATCAATACTATCAACACCAGCAACTGTGGACTTACAATATGCGCTGAAAACTGTATCTTCCACTGGCGTAATATCAGAAACCGTCAGCTCTGTAACTTCAACCAGACAATCATTATCTCCACGTGTTTCTTTTAACGTATCTGTTGGAACACCATTATCCCATACATGCATATCATAATCAATCCTCCCGTCGCAATCATTATCCCGTCCATCATCACACATACTTTCTTCGGTATCTGTACAGACAACACATTCATTATTAGGATCGCAGTAGCCACCTGTATCACAATCACCGATTGAACAGCTAGTACTGCATGATTCACAAACACCTGCATCACAATCACTTACTTCTGCATAATACCCACAGTCATTTATACAGCCGGTGTTTTGTTGCCAAACAGCATTTATGCATTGTTTTTTTGTTGAGAAGTCTAAACAATACCAACCACCATCCAAAGTTTCAGTACCTTGAATATTATTAATGCAGCTGTCTGCAGCCTCATGGCACCTATTAACACCAAAAATGTCAGCATCACAATTATCAGACAAACAATCATGATCTATATCACAGGCAACACCATTTTCAAGCTTTGGTATACACCCGCATCCATTGTTATTGCATGTAATTTCCCTGCAATTATTATCCGGACAATTAGCAGTTCCAGTGCAACACTGTTCATTTCCCGGACCAGGCAACCCATCACAGCTTAGGTCTTCACAATCGATAAAACTATCACAATCATTATCAGAACCATCATTGCACACATTTTCATCCGTTTCATATGGCCCAGCTTCGTTAGGATTATCACCGCAGCATATTTCAGTTCTGGTATTATCATAATTAGACCCCCCAAGCGCTGCACACTTCTCTTCACAATCATTTTCATCAAATCCTTCGTCAATATTCCCATTGCAGTCATTATCCAAACCATCACATATCTCATCACCAGACTCTAAGCATGCGTACTCGCAACCGTCTAATGGATTATAATTTAAATCCACAAAACCCGTGCTGCAGGTTACAATTCCGCATTCACCGTTAACACATTCCTGCTGCAGAGTATTATCTAAATCACACAAATCCGGACAATAATCCTGGCAATTAGAAGTTGCCTCTTCCAAACTAATAACTCTATTATATATTCTGATTTCATCCATCAGTCCTTTGAACAGATCATCATCTGATCCGCCTAATATCAGAACATTGGATTTGCTGATAAAACTAGTTTGTTCAGTAGTCTGTGCTGTTATGCATTCACAATTATCGCAAAGCGTTATGGAAGACTGCGACCCGTCAAACGTCGCTAGAACATAATACCATTGGTCAGTGTCCCAATTATTATACGACACTGATGTTTCATAACCATAATAATTAAACACCACATCAGCATTTTCCATATAGATTTCAAACATTTTATCTGTTGCATAAGTTATTCGCAAAGTGCTAAGATCATAGACCATTTCAGGCCTGAACCAGTACTCAACACTTAATATATCCAGGTCAGTCACTCCACCAACAACTCCGCCGGTATTACCGGTAAAATCAAGGCATGTTCCATATACACAATTATTATACCAGCCAACCGCTGTTATGTCAAGATCATTATCTCCCGCAGCATCAAAAGCTATTGCGCCTTGGCCTTCGTCAAGTTTCCAATAGCTTGCCACACATTTGGAAGTATCTGGATTATCAATCTCAAAACTCCATACACCGGTAACACAAGTTTTATACCAATTGCTGCCATAGCATAATTCATACCCATCAGGATACTCTTTGCCGTTATCTGTACAGCTTGTTTCTGTTTGATGGCAATATTTTATTTCACTATCAAAATCAGGATCACAATTTCCAGACGTACAATCATTATCAACGCTGCACTCTGCGCCGTTGTCATACTTTTCTTCACAGTTGCATTCATTTAAATCGCAGGTTAATGTTCTACAATCATTATCCGGACATATCGCAGCATCATTACAACAAAGCACCGAGTTAGATCCCATCTGGCCAACACAGTCTGTATCCATGCAGTCAGCTTTACCGTCACAATCATTATCCACGCCATCTGAACAGTATGTTTCCGTGCCGCCGCAGTCTGAGTCAGCATCATCCTCGCAGCCATCATTATCATTATCATAACCATCAGTACAGGTTGCAACGCAGTTGGCCTGCCCGTCAACGCATACACTAATTTCAGCTCCTTCATATGCGCCGTTTTCAGCAGAACTACAAGATTCAACCAGGGTTATAGCATAATCACAATTTCCTAAACCGTCGCAATAACCTTTGCTTGGCAATGTAAAATCAGATTCATCATACGCATTATCACCGCCGTTCATCCTTGAGCATAAATAATCTGGATTGCATTCATGCGTTGTTGGTTGGAAAGCATTTACAGGACAGACATCTGACAGTCCATCACAAGATTCTTCAATGTCACAGTTATCAGCTGCAGCGCGGCACATTGTTCCGCCAATTTTATATCCATTATCCGGACAGTTATTACTGTTGCCGTCACAATATTCAGCCACATCACATCCTTTGCCAGAATCAGCTCTGCACATTTCTGTAGATTTAACATCAGCTGGGCATAGAGACCCAAATCCAGTACAATAATCTACTATATCACAGGCTCCAGCTGACCCTCTGCACTCCACCTCTGACCCTTTTAACATATCGATTGGACAATCATCATTTATGCCATCACAATATTCAATAACATCACAATCACCTTCAGAAGATTTGCAGACACCTGTACTTTTACTGTCGACAGGGCACTCGCCGCTTTCACCTGTACAGGTTTCTTCAGGATCGCAAACACCTTCACTGAACCTACAGACTGTTTCTGTGTTTTCATAAGAATAGATATTACAATCATCCTGCAGATTATCTGCGCACTCATCAATCCCTTTACAATACTGTACAGGACCATAATCCACACAGATTGTATCAAGCCCATCACAATTAAAAATGGGACATTCATCATCCTGGTCAAGGTCAGCTTGAGGTTTTGGTATGTTGTTATCTTCACATACACAACATAACCCGCAATCCAAGCCTTTGGTTGTACAGTCTGTCCAAAATCCGGAAACACAGTTTTGTGTCCCTTCGCAGGCACCTTCGCCGCAATATCTTGAAACGCCGGGTACACATTCAAAACAATCAGTATCAAATTCGTCAGTATTACCATCACAATCATTATCCAGCCCGTCACTGCATTGTGTTTCTGTAGCGCCGCAGTCTGAATCATCAGAATCCAGGCAATTATCACCATCATTATTGATCCCATCAGTACAGGTTTCAACACAGGCTGCTTCTCCGTCCACACAAACAGTCAACTCAGAGCCTTCCACAGCAGCATTTTCCGAAACACTGCACGCATCCTCTGTAACCGATGCATAATCACAATTACCATTGCCATCACAATACGCCTGGCTTGGCAGATTATATGAGCCTGCATTATACCCATCATCTCCGCCTGTAGAACATAAATAATTACTATTACATACCTCTGTTGTTGGCTTAAACAAATCTTCAGGGCATTCTGGGCCTGATCCAGTACATTCCTCAGCTATATCACAGTTAGAAACAGCTCCTCTGCACTCAACACCCTGTAATTCATCCTGGTCTGCCGGACAATCATTACCAGAACCATCACAATATTCCAAAATATCGCAAACACCTTGTGAGTCCCGGCACATAGCATCTGATTTCAGATCAGTAGGACAGTCAACGCTAGTACCGTCGCAATACTCAATAACATCACAAACACCTTGTTTCTCTCTACATTCAAAACCCTGCGTTTGCACAGCATCAACAGGACAATCATCATTACTACCATCACAATACTCAACAACATCACAATCACCTTCAGAAGGCCTGCAAACATCCTGCAATTTGATATCAACCGGACAAACACCGCTTGAGCCAGTGCAGCTCTCCTCAGGATCGCATGTGCCTTCACTCGCCCGGCAAACAGTTGTCGACTGCGCATAGGAAAAGATATTACAGTCATCCTGTACATTATCAGCGCACTCATCTATCCCTTTACAATACTGCACAGGACTATAATCCACACAAATTGTATCAAGACCATCACAGTTAAAAACAGGACACTCATCATCCTGGCCAAGGTCAACAGCAGGAACAGGCTCATTGTTATCCTCACAAGTGCAACATAAGCCGCAGTCTGTGCCTCTGGTTGTGCAATCACTCCAAAAACCGTTCAAACAAGTTTTAGTGCCTTGACAATCACCTGACCCGCAGAACTCTTCCTGTCCGGGAACGCATTCAAAACAATCTGTATCATATTCATCAGTATTACCATCACAATCATTATCAACATCATCATCACAGACAGTCTCTGTTCCACCGCAGTCAGCATCCGCACCATCTGTACATGCATCTTCATCATTATTAACACCATCTGTACAGCTATCAATACAGGCCTGCTCACCATCAACACATATGCTTAATCCAGACCCTTCCAAAAGTGTACCCTCCGCAAGATCACATGCATCCGCAACAATACTGCCAGAATCACAATTTCCCAGACCATCACAATATCCTCTGCTGGGTACATTGTATTCTGAATTATAGCCATCATCACCAGCTGAAGAACATAGGAAATTATCATCACACCGCTCAGTTGTTGGCTTGAACAGGTCAACAGGACAATCCGCACTATTTCCATTACAGCTTTCTGCAACATCACATACACCAGCTACTACCCGACATACAGTATTACTGTCCAGAAATTGCTGTTCACAAAAATTGTTTTGGACATTACATAAGCCGTCTGCGCAGACAGCATCAAGACTTGCGCAGTTACCGTTATCCTGACAACAGATATTGCCTGCCTGATCTATCTGGCCTGCGCAATCATCATCTTTACAGTCTGTTTTAGAATCACAATCATTATCAAGCCCATCAGCGCAGTTTTCTGCAGATGGAACAACTTGACCAGCGCAATTACCGTTCCACCCGCCTTCTGCGCAGCTTTCAACGCCGCCATGGCAAACCCCCACATATTTAGTTCCGGATAAACCAGTGTAACATGCCCTGCTAAGCGGAACACCTGATTCATCTTCATCAATCAATCCATCACAATCATTATCCAGCCCATCGCAGGATTCTTCACCAGTGACGATACAGAAGTATTCACAACCGTCCGTTAGTATATCATTATTAATATCATAATAATAAGTATTACATTCACAATCTTCTTGTGTTAAAGTACAAGGCTCATAATGCGCATCAATCCCATCAGAAGCAGTCCCTTCCTCTGTACAGATATGTTCACACGACCATTGCGCGCCAACTCTAACATTTGGCGCAGAACAGTAAACTTTTGGAGGCTGGACTGTCTGCAGCTGCGTACAACCATTATCTGTGGCAAGGCAGGTATCATAATTACAGCTGTTGGGATTGACTATTTGATTGACTAGTTTTCCGTCCGGATTGCAATAAGCATCACATAACGAATTTACTACACCGCCATGACCGTCGCAATCTGCCCCGCACTGGCCCTGGACACATTCATACAAAGACGCGCATTCGCCTGCCAGTACACACCTGTCATTACCACCGCTATATTCTCTGAACGCAAGAGGATTGCATCTGGAACACCACTCACAATCAAGGTTAGGGTCCTGGCATTCACCATATGTTCCATAATTTGTGCAGTCAGACGTTCTAACATTAATCTGTGTTGTCTGCGCTGTACCGCTTACATAGGATTTACTGTCATCAATTCTGCATTCAACAATTTTTGGTACGCCTGTATAAGCTCCAACATTACAATGAAACTCAACAATAGGGCCATTCCAGCCATTTTCCGGAAAGGTACACAGATTCGAATCCACATAAGCTGCAACACTGTCAACCCCTGATACGCTTACTGCGCAAAAAACGCTGATACTTGTTTCTTCAACAGGAAAATTGTCTGAAACAGATATTCCTGCAACCGATACTGCGCAATCATCATCACCATGGCTGTCTTTAGCAGATGCGGTCTGGACATTATTTTGCCAAACGTGCTTATCCCAATCAGACTCGCCATCGCAATCATTATCATACCCATCAGCGCATAAGCTAAGCTCGTTATTTGTACATGCAATACATACGCCCGCATTACAATACCCTTCAGGACTACAATCTGAATCACCCTCACAGCTATCAGCGCATACTCTACATGTACCAGCAGAACATAAATTCACATCTTTATAATACCCACAATCTGTAAAACAGCTTTGAGCAGTCTGCCATACACCGTCTGAACAGACCCTTTTACTGTCAGGAACAGGACAATAAGAATAGGAATTGATGCTCTCAACACCAGATGCATCATTAATACAGTTGGATGATGTTGCATGGCAGCGCTTAACACCCAACCGGTCTGCATCACAGTTGCCAGATATACAATCGTTATCAACAATGCATCCTGCACCATTCTCCAATTTTGGAACACAGTTACATAAATTATTATTACAGGTAATCTGTCTGCAATTCTCATCATCAGGACAATCAATTGCCTGGCTGCAACAGTCACCGCTTGCGCAGCAAAAATCATTTTGACAGTGACCACTTGAACAGTCAGAATTTTCATCGCAACTTTCGCCGTTACCCACATCTAATACACAGGTACCATCATCACAATGGACATTACTATCGCACTGATTATCATTAGTACAGGCTGATAGACAGGCAGTATCATCATTTTGTGTTACAGCTCCACTACAATAAACAGGAATAAAAAGGCCGCAGTTATCGCTCAAGGTGGATAATGTACAAGCACTATCATCAGGAACAGTGGTGCTAACGCATTCATTACCTGAACAAACTCTATCAACTCGTGTACCCTGGCAAGTACTGGCACTATCGCATTTTGGGGCGATTACATAGCTGGAAGGGCAATCAGTTGCCTGGCTGCAACAGTCACCGCTTGCGCAGCAAAATCCATTTTGACAATGACCACTCAAACAGTCAGAATTTTCATCGCAGCTACCGCCATTGACTACATCTACCATACAGATGTCATCGCAATGGGCGCCTGCATCACATTCATTATCATCAGTACAGGCTAAAAGACAAACAGGATCATTTTGTGTTACAGCTCCACTGCAATAAACAGGAATAAAAAGGCCGCAGTTATCGCTCAAGGTGGATGATGCACAGGCGCTGTCATCCGGAACAGGGATACCCACACATTGGTTGCCTGAACAGTCCCTATCAACTCTTGTACCCTGGCAAGTACCAGCACTATCACAATTAGGGGCGATTGAATAACTAGAAGGGCAATCAGCCACCTGACTGCAGCAATCACCGCTTGCGCAGCAAAATCCATTCTGGCAGTGATCACTTAAACAGTCTGAATTTTTATCGCAACTGACGCCGTTGACCACATCTGATATGCAGGTACCGTCACAATGGTAAGAATCCCAACAATCAGTATCAACACTACAGACTATTTTACAACCATCAACACTTTGAGCTATATAAGGCTCACATGAAATGCAAAATGGATCATTAAACCCTATACCATTTGTACAAGTAGCAGCTAGATCATATCCTGAATTTACGCCCCCATCGGCATCACAATAATTATTCTCAGTATCTGGATTTGTAACCTGTGCACTCCATAGACCTGAATTACAGGTTTTATACCAATCATCCAAAGTACACAATATATAACCGTCAATATATTCTACTACCCCGTCTGGACAGCTTGATGATGTTGCATGGCAATATTTATCTGCGCTGTCATAATCAGCATCACAATTACCTGAAATACATGCTGCATCATTTTCAACAACTGAATTTACATAGGTAGTGCATTCTTCACCGTTAACAAGCTTAACCTGGCACACATGCACAGGATCACAAAAAAATCCGCTTGGGCATTGAGAATTTTCAAAGCAGGGATATATTGAACCTTTACCACCAGGTGCATAACCCGTACCACCATTAACTGAAACTGTTCCGGAAAAAGCGTTATTTGCATAATGTAAAGCAATTCTACCTCCTCCTCCTCCACCACCAGAGTAAGGTGCAGTATTACAGGGAAATGTTGTTTGAGCTTGGGAAGAACCACCATTTGCCTGGATTTTCCCAGTTCCCTGTAAATAATCTACATGTATTTGGATTGAACCACCAGAACCCCCACCGTCCCTTACACAAGCACCGCTTCCAGAAGAGATATCAGAACCACCGTTAGAGATGATATCCCCACCTATTAAAAGAGTATCATCTACATCCAGGAAAACATATCCACCACCACCTGTACTCCCTATCCTACTAGGAGCACCTCCTGAACCTAAAGCAAATGGTGTTTGAACTGACCCATAAACTGACCCGCCCAAACCAGAATACACTGTTCCGCCTACACCTCCATAACCAGCACCACCACCCTGAGGGTATCCAACTGTCCCAGCTCCAGGACCATAACCACCAGCAAACCCCATCCCCGTAACATCAATCTTGCCACCGTTTTCAATAGTCATATCGCCATTTACCTTAATGTTCACAAAATAATTTTTGGTATTGATATCCGTCCCAAAATTTAATGCACCATTGCCGCTATGCGTAACAGTGCCTCCATCATAAATAACCATATCATAATTAACTATAAGCTGATCTGCAGTTTCTAAGATTAATTTGCCGCCGTTCCTGACGTACACCATATCATAGTCCAGCCTGTCTTCTGAATGAAGCGTTACAGTACCAGTAACATCAAGTATAGCTGAAACACATTCATCATCACAATATTGGTCGCCTTCATCGCATTCTGCGCCGCATACTCCTTTAACACAATAACTATTGGTAGAGGGTGCAGGACAGCTTGGAGAACAATCAGCGCAAAGGCAGCTACCAAGCTGGCAAGTCTTCTGGCAGCTATTTTCAACTGTTGTACTGTCCATCAGTTTATCATCATCATATTCAACAAGTTTTTTGCCGTTGCAGCTATCAGAATATACCTCTGAACAAGTGTTATCAGCGCAGGCGCCTAATGTTGATGAATCACACTGGTCACCGCAAAAATATACCGAGCAGCTGTATGACACCACACTATTTTTAGCAATACACCTGCCATTGCCGCCACTATACTTTGGCGAAATTCCTGAGCATTGATCAACCCATTTACAGATATCAGTCCTGCAGCTAGCCTGAGAAGCATAATCAGGATGTGAGCATTCTGTAGGCCTTACAAGAATTGTCGCTGAAACATCGCCGCCGTCCTGATAAGACCGGTCTTTATCTGCAGATAATGTAGGTTTTTTTGTAAGGTCATAAACAGAGCAATAGACCTGTTTTGATCCAGAAACTCCGACTGGACAGCCTTTGAACACTGCCACATCAGTTGCCTTTCCGTCTATACCCCAGCCTGAGCCAGCAGGCCATCCGCAGTCTTCTCCAGAATCATACTGGCCATTAAGATTATAATCAACAAACACAAAAACACTATTCACACCTGCAGCGTTAGTCCTGCAATATACATCGATATTTGAATTTGCATCAGGATCAGATTTTGAAACATCAGCAGATAAGATCTGAACCTTGCAGTCACTATCTGCCTTTAACCCGTCATTATTATCATAGTCAGACGTTCCGTCACAGTCATTATCAATATCATCGTTGCATAAAGACTCCAAACCGCAAACGATATTAGTATTTAGATTGCACATGTTATAATTGCCGTTGGAAGTTCTTGTTACGCATCCGTTAGTGCTGTCGCAGTTGTTTGAATAGCCAGTGTAAGGATCACTGCAAACGCCAAACACACCCCAAACAAAATTATTTTCACATGTTCTCAATTTTGTACCGCAGTTACCGCATGGTGCCGGGTCCGTTGAACCTGACGGTGAACAGCAATCACCGCTCGAGCAACAAAATCCGTTTTGACAGTGGCCGCTTGAACAGTCTGAATGTTCATCACAGCTTCCGCCGTTGCCCATATCTGCTACACAAGTGCCGTCGCAGTGAGCATTAACATCGCATTGGCTGTCAATAGTGCAGCTTCCAGGACAACCAGGATCACTCTGGCTTACAGCACCAGAA
>JBDRFR010000149.1:0-7870 GCA_043818675.1 Nanobdellota archaeon | reverse complement strand
TCAGTTACATATTCATCAGGAGCACTGCAAGCTTCTTGTGTGACATCAGAGTTTCCGTAATCATCTGAATCTGAATCTTGGTAATAAGTATTTTTTACCCCTTCATCTATTGTACCATCACAATCATCATCAATATTATTGCATGTTTCTGTTGCACCAGGATTAATTGCTGCATCATTGTCATTGCAGTCATTGCCTCCGCATGCTTGTGAAGTGTAGCTGTCTGAATCAGAATCCTGGCACATTTCCTGCGCTCCAGAATGTTTTAGTCCTGTTATTTTAAATCTTCCATCATTAAGATTGCACATATATCCACTAGCTTCTACACCATCACATTGCAGAAGTGTTTCTTCTGCTCCATTACAAGCAGAAGTCATCTCGCTAACAGAGCTTATTTCAGCATCCTTAACGCAGACATTTTCAGTTGTAGGTACAAGCTGGTTTACATAAACTGTTTTTGTGCCTTCTATATCTATTAGTCCGCTTATAACTGTAAAGCCGCGCTGATCTTCTCCAGACTCCTTATTTACCTTGACTTTATTAAGCCTTAATTTCTTATTTCCAAAGTCAAAATCAAATTCAACAACAGGCTTATCATTGTCTCTTAGTTTAACTTTTCCAAGACCTGGTGGGATATTACCAATTCCTTCATTATCTCCAATTTGTATTTTGATGTCGTCTATATTGGAATCAATAGCTTTCTCATCACCTATGATTTTATCCTCATCATCATCTACACCATCACCATCCTGGTCATCATCAACACAGTCTGCTATACCATCATTGTCTAAATCATCAAATCCTTCATCAATTGAGCCGTCGCAGTCATTGTCAAGACTATCGCATATTTCATCTGCAGCTGTTCCAGAAGTACAAGAATCAACTATAGAGCCGTCAACACATGATGTATATCCAGTTGCTGCACACATTCCCACACCGCAACTAGTAGGAGTTGAAGCATAATCTTCGTCAATTGAGCCATCACAATCATCATCAATATTATTGCAAGTTTCTTGCACAGGTTCAATATTACCTATACACTCTTTCCATTCACCCCATTGGTAATTAGCCTGACATGTTCGATTTTGTGTTCCGAATTCACAAACACCAACATCACTAGTCCCGCATGGTCTTGCTTGTTGCTGTCCAGGATTGCATTTACCATTATCTAAACATTCGTTGCTTGGAGACCATTCACCATTAGCGCATGTAAAAGTTTGAGTGTCATTAAAGCCGCAACTTCTTTCTTCAACCAAGTTTTCATCAACTTCATTATCGCAATCATCATCTATATTGTTACAGGTTTCTACTGTCGGTGTTTCTGGTGTGCATGAGTCTTGCTCTTCTCCATTTACACATAATAAAGTTCCAGTTGCTTGGCATGCTCCTGTTCCGCAACTAGTAGCACTTGAAATATAATCTTCATCAACATTTCCGTCGCAGTTATTGTCAATGTTATCGCAGATTTCAGTTGCACTTGGATTTATGTTAGCATACGTATCATCGCAATCTAGAACACCGCAACCTGAATTGATTTGACTAAAGCCATCGCCATCTGCATCAGTGCAGTTAGGTGCACAAAATGTTAGATTACCAAAAGGATAAGGCACATCCAAGAATGGTTCATAGTAAATGGTTCTTCTTGAACTCCCATCATAATAATCAAAAGTTTTATTTATTTCAGAACAACTTGCAGTTCCCCAGTAATTGTATTTCATTGAAACATCAGCTGTATTGCCATGATAAACACTGGCATTTTTATTGCCCTGAATAGTGTTCATGCCAGGACTTGAATATATGCCTCCTCCAAAATCTACATCAGGATTTTCCCAGGCAGACAGCCAAATACCATCTACAACATTATCTATAATTTTATTGTATGAGGCATTAACCTTAGCAAGATTTAAGACTGAAACTCCTTTAGCAAAATTTTTTATAGTATTATTTCTCAATTGTATGAATGAATCATCCCCCACCTGTACTCCTGCTTGAGGACGCCATCTTGGCAAATCACCATATTCCTCCCAACCATCAATAATATTGTTTTCAATAACAGCAGTACTATCATCACGTAATCTTATTCCATTTGCATTAAGTGTATTTGAGCCATTAAGAACATTATACCTAATAACAGCAGAAGAATTTCCAAGCAAATCAATGATGTGGTCAAATCTAGTGCCTGCTTGGATATGTTCAATAATACCTGTTGAATTTATTAACTTAATTCCAATATCTGAAGGGCCGTAAGTAATGTTTAGAGTAATATCAGAGATATTAACAATAGAATTTGTTGCAACAACGGCATAATTGAAAATATTTCTAATAGCAACATCATTCAAAGTTAATCTACCCCCAGTTATATAAACTCCTTTTACTGTTTCTTCCCACCCCAATCCACTACCTACAGTAAGGTTAAACAAAGCTAAATCAGCTGTAGAAGTTATAATCGGCTCTGTAACTGAATCTGAACCTGGCTGTTTTATGGTAGTATCTGATACACCTTCTCCTATTAGGGTAATATTCTTAGTTATATTCAATAACTCCTCATATGTTGCAGGGCTTCCTAATAAGAAAATAGTTGAGCCAGGAACTGCTTGATCAACTGCATATTGTATGTGGCGCCATGGAGCACTTATAGAACTGTCACCAGACTCATCATTTCCATCAAGAGCAACATAATAATAACTATCTCCATCAGAATCTGCGCGTTGCTCTGTAACTGCTGAATGTTTTAATTCTGTAATCATATATTGGTTTGTTTGTTCGTTAAAGTAGCAAGCTAATGTATTCTCTCCAGTAGGTGTTGAAAATTCACATGTAAGCAAAGTTTCTTGAGCTCCGCTGCAATCATCAGTAACTTCTGTTATTTTAGAAACATATTTGTCCTTTACACAAACAGAATTTGAGCCTTCAACTAATTTATCAACAAATACTGATTTTGTGTGGCCTTTTAAATTCAAGCCTTTGACTAAAGTAAATCCTGCAGAGTCTTCATCTTTTTGTTTCTCTATTGTCAGATTTCTTAACTTTATATTGCCTTTGCTGAAGTTGTAGTTAAATTCTATTAAAGGCTTGTTGCTGTTATTAATCCTTACCGTCTTTACATGTTCATCTTCTTTACCATCTTCCATATATATTTTGATATCCCTAGTTTCACCTATAAAATTAATATCATCGGCCTTTCCAATGATATCATCCTCATCATCTGGTATGCCATCATTGTCTAAGTCATCATCAATGCAATCTGCGGTGTTGTCATTGTCTAAGTCCTCAAATCCTTCATCAACTTGTCCGTCACAATCATTGTCTAAATTATCACAATTAGTTTCTTCTGTTTCATATGAACTACTATAGCTACTGTAATCTGAATCTGTGCAACCAGTAAATTCACCATTAGAGCAGGTTTCAAAAGAATTACTACAAACTCCTGATTGCTTTGGGCATAATTGGGTTTGGCCATTTTCGCAATCCGGAATATCTTTTAAAGTATAAGAAATCCTTAATCCAGACACATCCAACAATCCTGCAGAATCTGAACTAAATTTAACAGGTATTGTACAGAAACCACTATCATCTGCAGCACAATTTTCAAGGATATCTGCTAAAGATGAATTAAACTCATTTATAGTATCTGAACCCCCATAATATCCCTCATAACTCCAGATTAATGTATCACCTAAATGGACTCCTGGATTTAGAGGGTTATTGCTTAAATCGCATTTTGCTTGCCCGTTTTCCACAGCACATTCATAATTGCAGTCTTCTTTTAATTTTGAATTTGTTGAGTCAGAGCAATATGCATTTGAAGTAGATGGATTATTGCAAGTATATGTCTTATAATTCTGCCATATATCTTCATTATTGCAGGAAGTGTCTCCAATCCAGCCGTCTGTGCCGCAATCACTATTGCTAATGCATGCAAGAACAACACAAGCTGCATTTTCACAACCATATTGGCAGTCATTAATTACCTCAGTTTCTGTAGATGTTGATGATGTGCATCCTCCATTTGAACATCCCTTATTGTAAACATCCCTTGACTTGATGACATCCCCATTACTGCAATAATTAGAGCTCCAGCTTCCGTATGTTGTATCACCACAATCTTCCTTTAGCCTAGATTCATCTCCATTTGAGCAGGAAGAGCTGGTAGTCCCTGGATTATTGCAGGTGTATGTTCTATAATTATCGTAAACGTCATTATTTTGGCAAGTTAATTGATTTATCCAGCCGTCTGTGCCACAGTCAGCAGCATCAGAACAGGCAATACTTACACAATTAGGGTTATCATCAATACAAACCTGGAGATCACTACAACTCTGATGAACTGACCAACCATCCCATTCAAAGTTTCCTGTGCATTCGGCAGATGAGCCTGAACAATACTGGTCTTGATGCTGAGCACCAACATCATCACCTTTTCCAGTTCCCCAAGGACAACCGTAATCAGTTGCTACATTATCTCCGCATTTGTAATTTGAGTTCCTAAAAAAACCATCAGCATCACAGCAAGAACCTGAACCTGGCTGACAATCGAGTGGTTTGGGTTTCATCCAAATCTTAAAAGTCATATCTACTGAACTAACATCCGAAGATAAAGAAGACCATGCATTGCCTCCTGAGTAAGGATTATTATCGTTTTTCGCCCACCTATATTCATTATCAGTGTCCCCCCTTGATGTATATGCAATAATGTAATATGTTGTATCTTTTGTTAAATCAGTATCAGGAAAATCAAATGTTTCCCAATTAAACCCTGTTGAAAATTCACTAGGTTGCAACGAAGTTGATGCTAGAACACTCCCATATGGAGAATCCTTTATTGAAACTGTAAGTGCATTTGATGGACTTCCTCCCTTTTTAATATAAAGTTCAGTTTTTGTTATTTTTCCAGATATAGAAGGTTTAAATGATTGACCCATTTTTCTACTTTGGTATATTGCATGCCCCCATGAATCCGAGCTCGATGTTTGTTGCTGGTCTATTAATTCTGAAATACATTCCCCATTATTACATCCAAATGAACATTCTTCGGTTTGGTAATCACAAGTACCAGCAGAACATCCTCCATTGTAATATCTAGTGTTTCCGTTGCAATAATTATTATTACAAGTTACCCCTATACATGGATCCTCAGTGTCACTCCACCACATGGCTTCCTCATAAAAAGCAGGAGTTCCTCCTCCTGAACCTTGTAATTGCCATGCAGTCCCATCCCAACAGTAATAACCCACGTGAGTGCCTTGACTTATTTGGCTATGTACCAACAATTTGATTGGATTCTGTGATGAACAACTAGAAGGCAGAGTAAAATTTTTACTCTCAATTGCATCTTTAACTTGCCAAATGCCACTTAAAGCTCCATCGGGTTTATAGTAATTCACAAATAAATCTCCATACATAGCTGCTGCTGAAGTTGACCAATCCCCATCATAACCGTTTGAACAAGGTTGAGTCCAATCGTTTTCGCAAGTATAACTTCCGGTTCCTAATCCCCCACATGTTGTTGCTGTATCTGCACTTTCTTGATAGCATAACTCATTATTAACTGGTGCTGATTGTGCTAAATTTGTTAATTCTTTATCATAATAGGTTGAGCCATCAGATGCAATATACAAAGTCAAAGCCTGTTGACAAGTAGTTACTGCTAGTGGAACTGATTGCCTAAAAGGTAAATATACATCCAAGGTTGTTCCAGAATCATAGGTTAAGGTTACATATTCCCCTGCATTTGTAGCTAATTTTATAGCCATTGATATTAGACTATTACCATCACTAACAGTTATGTCTGTGTTATGAGTACCAGGGGTATGACCTATCATTAATTGATAATCTGCCAATATTCCGCCCCATGCATTAGATATGCGTATAATTGCTGAACTACCACAACTGTAATCCTCTGCATTATTATATTGTAGATTGCTAATATCGATGTTTTCTAAATCTACTAACATGAGTGGTGTATTAACTGCATTAACTATGGGAAAAATCAATACCAAACAAATAGCTAAAATTATTATTATTTTCATTCTCATCCATTACCACCCCTTATAGTTAGAGATGTGTCTACTATCTCTATGTTCTTTGGTAACTTGATGTAGAATGTTTCACTACCTTGATGCTCAAAAGTGATGTGTTTTTCTTTATCCCCATCTGTAAATGCGTCTAAAACATAGCATGTTTTGCCACCGCATTCTTGAGGTGAGTTTTCATTTACAGTTACTGTTGCAACCTGGCTGTTGCTTAATATTCCATCTGTAACTGTTATAAGAACATCATAAGTTCCTGCATCTCCTAGATTAGTTTGCCATTCAAATGCGTTATTTGTTTGGGTGAATTTTGAGTCGTTTATGCTTACTGTTAAAGTATCTTTATCATAATCTAAAGCTATGTAGCTTACTATTGCTTTATCTCCTTCTGAAAAAACTGTTTCAACTGCAGCATAAAGAACAGGAACATTATTTGTTGTTAAAAGGTAACTTATAGTTCTGCTCTGGCCTAGGTAATTAAGCTCTAAAGTTAATGTATAGCTCTGGTCTTGTTTTTTTAAGTTGCTGAAAGATAAAGTTTGCTGATTATCTCCTTTGTTTATTGTTTTTGTAAATTCTCCTTCAGCAACAATTTCATCATTACGCATTAAGTAATACTTTGCCTTTAAATCAAAACTTTCATCTAAGTAAGAATAAAAATTAATTTCAATATTTGGGTTTTCATTTAATGAAACAGGAATGTTTGCTATTGGCTCAAGTATTGTTGTAAATAATGAGAATTCACCATAGTTTAAAGTTTCATCATCTTTAATGAATTCAATACTGTATTTCTTAAGTCCTTCTTCAGCTGGAGCGATAAAGGAAGCAGTATAATCTGTAATATTGGTTGTTGTTTCTTTTTCCCATAATTTATTGTTATTTTCATCAAAAATTGCTAATGAGCCGCTAACTACCGTAT
Organism: Nanobdellota archaeon; assembly: GCA_043818675.1. Classification (GTDB taxonomy): domain Archaea; phylum Nanobdellota; class Nanobdellia; order Woesearchaeales; family DATDXC01; genus JBDRFR01. Next base: position 922 of record JBDRFR010000149.1, on the reverse strand, counting down.
CTGTTAATGGCAGCAATTCAATGCTTACATTTATGATGCTGTTTACTGGATTTAGTATAGGAGCATCTATGTTTTTAATTAAAACAGGGCTTAATGCAATATAATCGACTGAATAACTGAATTTTTTGTATAATCTATATTTACCTTGTGTGCAGTTTATTATTTCTACTGGATTGATTCTTGCAATGAAATCCTGGCTGTTTTCTGTATAAGCGTTTTCAAAATCCACTTCATAGCTTTTATTTTCTTCATAGCATGTTCTGTTAACGTAGTCTGATTCATAAGAAGGCAGAGTATTTACTGTTATGTCTTCAAAATCTTCAACATGGTCTAATGAAAAACCAGTAATTAAAGTGTTTGTTGGAAAATGTGTTGTTCTTACTGCTGTTGGCAGAACTAGTTCACCATATTCCATATTTTGGAATGTGTTTTCTGCATTAATTATTGAAAAGTCTTCTATTTGGTCTATTGTATAAGCTGGAATTTCAAATACTAAATGCTTCCTGAATTTTGAATAGTTTCCAATTTGCTCCAGGAATTCAATGTTTGGTGCAAGATTTTCCAGAAAATTATTGCAGTATTTTTTAATTTGTTCTTTATCTGATTCTGACCAGTCCATGTCAATTATCTGCCTTGGATTTCCATACAAAGCATAAGACTGCAGTACTAAACCAATTAAATTATCTCCTGAAGAGCTTGAGCCTCCATTATAATGGAAATTTCTTGCATCCTTGAAAACTTCTCCAATCGTCTTTTCATCTAATAATTGGCATAAAAATGATTTTGTAAACTGCGGAGAGCTAAATGAAGTTGGAGCAATTATTGTTGAATCCCTAACTAATCTTGACACAAAAGTATCTTCTTTAGGCAAATAAGAGCCTGCATAAGGGCTGTCCCATAACATTAATGGGTTGTTTGTTTC
>JBDRFR010000148.1:0-3943 GCA_043818675.1 Nanobdellota archaeon | reverse complement strand
ATTCTTGTTTAAGTTTATTTTGTCCGTTCTTAATTTGGTTTGTTTCATGGTAGAACATTCCAAATTAAGAACACTTTAATTTTTAACTGTCAGACATGGGTTAGATTGTTAAGAAATTGGGGGGGCTTTTTCAAAGCGTTCCAACATGCTCTTCTGTCCATTGCATCTCTTTTTTATTGGAAACAGGCTATAAAAAAATAGACATAGTGCACGTTCATCAAACACCTTAACCTTCAGAACCAAATATTTTGAACTAATACGATCTTCTCAGACTACCACTAACTCTCTTGATTTCAGACATCTTTTCCCGAATATGATAAATTAAGCTTATGCAATCATTTTTTTGCTGTTCAAAAACCGCAAACGCTTCGGGAGAAAATAGATACATATCCTTTGTTATGCCCATATCATTAAACCCTTCAGGGATTATTTCCAAAAGCTTCTGATAGATGTTATAAGAAGCAGAATCAATTGTCCCGTTGTTTAACGAGCTTAGTCTAGAAAGAATAGTAGACAAAACATAACAAAAAGTTTTTAATGTTTCACTCAGAGAATGCAATACGACAACATTTACTTTGCGATAATAAGGGATAGTAACTCCAAATCTCAGCCATTTGATGCTTTCATGAAAAATCTTAAAGTCGTTTATAATACTAGGATTATACCCAAAACTATGCACACCAGTAAATAAACCGTCCTCATAATTTTTTTTCATGCGAAGTCTTTGATTAAGATAGTCCAGGTTTTTTCCTAGCACCTCCGGCTTACCGTGTAATGTCTGATCATGAGTTTGGGCAGTAACATCATCCCCTAAAGATTTAGCAATCTGTCTGTCATCATCCAAAATCATATTTTGTCCGTACCACTTTATACTTCCATCTCTCCCGCATTGCTTAAGCACTTTTCGGGTCTCATCAAAAACATTATTTTCTGTACAATAAAGAATTATGCCTCTTATTTCAAACCAATCGAAAAACTCTGCCAGGCTAACATTTAAAGGCTCCACTATTATAGACAGGTATGGTTTATATATTATAATCATAGATCCTTTGGTCAGTTTTAAATTACCAAAAATGATAATATCAACTCCTGCAAAATTTTTTATTCTTTTTATAGGAAATTTGGAACTGGGAATTAGGATAGATATGGGCATGGTCCTCCATCCTTCATCACCAAATCCATCAAAACCTATCGGTCCGTTAACTGTAAAATGCAGAGTATCTCTGTATCCCCCTATTGCAGAGAGCTCTGTTCTGACTACTCCATGATACGGAAAGAATTGTGTCAATCTCACAAATATCATATTTTTTAGTTTGTATTCCAATACAGTTAATTCCTTATCCCTTAACAAAGATAAATGTAATAATTCCTTTTGTTTATCATCAAGAATTTCAGCTGTCGATTTGATCAGCCCATCTGCCTCAGAAAAATTATATTCTTCTTCATTCAAAAAGGAAGCTAAGAAATTATTCAGTTCATCCAGCTTATTTACTAATTCTTCAAAGCCTTTTAGCCTTAATTCACCTAATAGCTTAATTAGATGTTTAGACTGGTGAGAAATATCTTTGATAATGATTAATGTATCTTTCTCAAATAATACCTTTTTTTGAATAGATTCAGACAAGCCTGTAAAAAACTTTTTGATGGTATTTTTCACTTCCCTTTTTTTCCAAAAACCATATTTTGCACTATCCTGCTCAATAGATCTAATCAGCGTTTGTACTGAGATATTTTGATCAGAGTCTATTGATTCTAAAAAACTAATTTTGTGGATATTATTTAAACGATGTAATTTCCTTGTTGAAGATAATAGTCTATCTTCAATTAATCCTATACAAATACGGTATATATCATATATTTCATGATTTTTTCTAATAAAGGCGTCTTCTCCTTTTTTGGAAAAATATACAACAACAAGGTTGTACAGTTGTTCTATTCCTACTTTTAATCCAATTATATTCTCATGTTCGTTTCTCATTAAGTTTCCGGTAAAATCTGTCACTAATTTAATCCATTTTTGGACCTGGTTTTTTATATCATCAAAATCATGAAATTTTGTTTTAACCGATATTGTGTTAGATACCTTAGAAAGAATATCCATTTCACTGGATAATTCCGCCTGCAATTGTATTAACGTTTTTGCTTTCATAATTTAGTTACAAAATATTTGTACACCCGCACTAACTCCAAATACCACTTATTTGTTCATTACAGCTGCATCTTCCAGAGGATAAATTGCATTCAAGAATATTAAATCCGCTTCTTTTTATTAATTGTTTCCCGCATTCAGGACAATATGTATTTTCTGCTTTTCCAGCGCGTATATTGCCTATATAAACATGCTTAATACCTGTTTTTAGGGCAGTTTCTCTTGATTTCTCCAAAGTTGCTGTTGGCGTTAAAGGTAAATAATTCAGTTTATACATTGGATGAAACCTTGAAAAATGCACAGGCACATTCTTACCCAGATTATCAACTATCCATGTACACATTTCTTCGACAGTATTATCATTTAAAGTTGGAATAATTAGATTAGTGATTTCAAACCATACTTTTTTTTTGCTCAATGTTTTTAAAGTGTTTAGAACCGGTTCAAGCCGACCTGAACATATTTTTTTATAAAAGTCATCATCAAACGCCTTTAAATCGATATTTGCTGCGTCAATATAATTGCACCATTTGTCTAATGGTTTAGGATTAATATACCCATTACTGACAATAACATTTTTTATTCCCGCTTTTCTTGCCTGCCTTGCTGTTTCCAAAACATACTCATAAAATACTGTAGGCTCAGTATATGTATAAGAAATACTTTTACATCCGTTTTGTTTAGCCAGTTCAATAATTTTTTCAGGCATCAGTTCTTTACCATACACTGATTTTTCTTGCGATATTTCAAAATTTTGACAGTGAAGGCATGAAAAATTACACCCTACAGTTGAAATGGAGAAGGTATTATGAGATGGAAGATAATGAAAAAGCGGTTTTTTTTCGATTGGATCAACAGCCGCAGAACAGGCTTTCCCGTACACCAATGAATATAATTTGTTATTGATTACTTTTCTAACACCGCAAATGCCTGTCTTATTGATGATGCAGTTATTAGGACATAATTTACACATGATTTTCCCATTAAGTCTTCCATAATACATCGCTTCTTTCATTATTGTTCTTAGTTTTGCTTATTTAATAAGTTTTTCCATTAATTCTATTTTCTGCTAAAATCTCTTCACAGAACCGTTATGGCAACAACATAAAATAGAAGAAAAATCTGAATATGATCACTGCTGGATTACATGATCCCGTCCTACTCCGGGCATGATTGATGCAGGATACATCTTTAATAGGTGGTGAATTCTGCCAAGAGTTTTTCCCTTAACGCTTTTGGGGTCATATCCAAACAAATAGAGGTCAAAATTCCGGACGAATAATTCCATATCCCTGCCTGATACTTTTTTTGAAAAAGGTAAGGTAACCTCGCTTGATAAAATTTTTATGCCATCACCTGAAACCTGACTTGCATCACCGGGTTTCAGCCAATAAAAAGATAAGAAACGATCATTGGAAGAATGATAACTCTTGCTGATGGTTTATCCCAAACCTAAGGTTAAGATTACCTTCAGCCTGAGAAATTAATAATTTCACCATAAATAACGGGATATTAATCCCTTGAATATTTTTGGCAAATTTTTCAATAAAAATTATGATATCATTCAACATTCTAAAAAAATGTGATTATATTTTTATACACTAGAAATAGATTCTAATAACACGGGCGGTAACCTGAATTACGTAATGATTTTGGCAACTACTAAGCCCATGATAAAATCCTAGAATTATGTTGCTTTAGAGTCCCTATTAGAGTATGATAGACATTCTGCACATTCTTTCTCCATGTTTCTATCACACTCAGGATAATACAATGGTTTTTTATCCCATCTTC
>JBDRFR010000147.1:0-4528 GCA_043818675.1 Nanobdellota archaeon | reverse complement strand
AATTTAAGAAGAATATATACGATAAGAAATAAAAATATTACAAAGAAAAAGATTTTGACCATCAAAACAGAAATAAACCTGTTACAGCAAACTGCTTTATCCGTTGCCATTTGAATAGAATTTACTTTTTAGACAACCCCTTGGGATAGGTGATGCCTAATTATATTTTATTTTTTTATATATGCTTTCATCTTTAGGCCATGCCAGAAGGTTGTCATCTGAACGCATAAAGACTGTAAGGAAACATTATACGTATGTTACGAGATTAACCAGTAGATTGTTTGCCTATTCATTAAAAATGAGCATTGAAAGAGCGCAGGCAATAGCAACAGTAAATCCAAAACTTGCAGCTGGTTATTTAGTAGTATCATTAGGTAATCCTGATGTTCATCCTCATGTTCCATATCACCAGGTGCTAGCGCCTACAGTGGATGATAAAATATATGATTCAGTCTGTGCAGTGTATAAAGGATTATCTGAGGTAAAATTACCTGCGTCGATTGCTACTGGTATGGGTGGAGAAATTATTGATAGTTTAACTTATTTGGGAGTGCATGAGCCAAAAATTGTGTCGGATTTTTTTAGGTATGTTACAGCTGCAGAAATCAATAAAGTTGAAGCAATATTAAATTTACAGGAGTCTGATTATGATCGTTTAAAAGAAGTTAGAAAGTTATTGAAAAAAACTCCTGACGCAGCATTGACTGAACTGGACTTTTCTCATTCTGTCTTTGTTCAGTTAGAAAAAGTAAATAATTAAACGCCTAGCTGGGCGTCTGTTAATCCTTTTCTGTCTTTTATCTGTTTTACGATTTTGCCCTGCATCTCTTCAGGCAGTTTTTCAAACATCTGGTCAACAAGACTTGAAGTGCCTCTGCCGCTTGTTGCAGACCGCAGGTCAGAACTCCAGCCAATCATTTCGCCAACAGGCATTTTAGCTTTTATAACAACGACGCTTCCCTGCTGCTGCATATCCAATAGTTGGCCGCGCTTGTTACTTATAAGTTTTGAAACATCACCCATGTGGCTTGCGGGCGCTTCAATCTGTAGTATCTGTAGGGGTTCGTAAAGCAATGGACGTGCCTGAGCCATAGCGCCTCTAATGCCATCACGCACTGCAGGGTATACCTGTCCAGGCCCACGATGAATTGCGTCTTCGTGCAGTTTCATATCATTTAAGAACACTTTAACTTTGGTGCATGGCTCTTTTGCAAGAGGCCCGTTTTTCATGATATCTTCAAACATATCAAATATCATCTCTAAAACTTCACCTAAATGCACCTGGCCACGAGTTGCATCTATAAGAATGTTACCGCTAAAGAAGCCCTTGACTTTTTCTGCTACTTTGCTTTGCATACCAAGTTCCACAAGCTTATCCCTAAGGGGGATATCTTTTTTCTTTAATCGCAATTCTTTTGGAATGTCGCCTTTTTGCATTGCATTGTAAACGGCGTCTTCTAAAGGTTCAACACTAAAATAAAATTTGTTGTGTTTGTTTGGTGTTTTACCTTCAACCTCAGGGCTTTTTTTTGAAACAGTTTCCCTATAAACCACAATAGGCGGAGAGGTCTGGACATCGACATTTTTTTCAGTCTTAATCCTGTTTTCAATAACTTCCAGATGAAGCTCGCCCATCCCGTGCAATAAATGCTCGCCTGTCTCTTCGTTGATTTCGACTTTAACAGTAGGATCTTCTTTTCCTACCATCCTTAATACATCAATCAATTTTGGCAGATCGCTTGGTTTTTTTGCTTCGATTGCTTTTGTTATGACAGGTTCAAAAATATGGCTTATCTTTTCGAAAGGTTCAGTTTCGGTAAATGTAATAGTCTCTCCTGCATGGGCTTTGATGCCGCCTACACCAATAATATTGCCGGCCATGACAGTTTCAACAATCTCCCTTTTTGCGCCATTATAAATAAATACCTGTTGAATTTTGGAATTTTGCTTTAGCCTGTTTAAATATACATTAGTGCCTTTGGACATGGAACCTGAAAATAGCCTTCCTGCAGAAATCTCGCCTGCCTGCGGGTCAACTACTATCTTTGTTATTACAAAGAAAAGAGGGCCGCTAGCGTCACAATTCATCAATGATTTACCTTCCTCGCTTTCAATGTCGCCATGCCAAATTTTTGGAATTCTGTATTTTTGAGCAGCCAATGGGTTTGGCAGATGGTCTACAACCATGTTTAAGACAACTTCGTGTAATGGCGCTTTGTCAACAAGTTCCTTATATCTTTCAGAATCCTGATAGTGTTCAATAATATCTTTGAAAGTGATTTTTTTTCTTTCCATAAAGGGTATTGATAATGCCCAGTTATGATATGCAGAACCAAAAGCAACACTGCCTTCTTTCACATTAACCTGCCATTTCTCACCATAGCCTTTTGGGGCAATTTCCATAATGAGCTTGTTTACATCTGCAATAATTTTAATAAATCTTTCCTGCATCTGTTCAGGGGTTAACTGTAATTCTTTAATCAGCCGGTCAGCTTTATTAATAAATAAAATGGGCTTTACAAGTTCCCGAAGGCTTTGCCTTAGAACAGTTTCTGTCTGGGGCATGATGCCTTCAACTGCATCAACAAGAACAATAGCTCCGTCTGCTGCCCGCATAGCTCTTGTGACGTCGCCGCCAAAATCTACGTGGCCTGGAGTATCAAGCAAATTTATCAAATATTCTTTCTCTTTGACTTTATGGACCATAGAAACAGCAGCTGTATCGATAGTGATACCTCTTGCCTGTTCGTCTTCGTGAAAGTCCATCTTCAGGGCTTTGCCTGCATCTTCTTTACTCATCATGCCGCAGCCTGATAATAAATTATCTGAAAATGTGGTTTTGCCGTGATCGATGTGAGCGCAAATAGCGATATTTCTAATATTCTCCGGAATTCTCATAATCCTTGTTACCATACTTACCATTTTTTCTGCCATAGTTATAACCTCCTAAAATGAGCATTTATTTCCAAAAAACTTTTTCTATCGTAACTTCTTTTGTTTCTGTTGGATATATAGTGTAGACCAGTTCATCAGGCCGAAACCAAAGTTTAATTTCGCGCTCTGCTTCTTTTGAATTTTCTGATGCATGGACAACATTTTCAAAAACACCTGCGCTTGTAATCCTCCCATATTTTCCTCGGATACTAGTTGGCTCTGCAGCTTCAGGATTTGTTGCTCCAACAATTTTTCTGATTTTTGCTGTTGAGTTTTCGCCTTGGTAAACGAGTGCCAGCACTCTTTTTGTGTGAAAATGCCCCATGATATACTTTATCAGTTCTCCAAAGAATTTTTCTTCTTTTAAATGCTGATAATGTTCTTCTGCCAGTTCTTTTGTCACTTCGACAATTTTTGCACCGACTATCTTAAGTTCTGTTTCTGAGAATTTTGTTATAATGTTGCCTGTCAGGGATTTTATAAGGCCGTCGGGCTTTATTAATACCAAACATTGCTCAACTTCACTCATCTTTTCTTTTCCCTCGTTTTTCGTATCGTTTGCTCCAGCGTGTAGTAATTGGTTTTCTTTTTAAATTTAGCATGTTTTTTTCACATTTTGAACCGCAAAAATACAATACCTTTCCCTCTTTTTGGACAAACATCTTTCCTGTGCCTGGCTTGAGAACTTCACCGCAAAAAGTGCATTTTACCATTACGAAGACCCCCCTCTGCCAGAACCTCTGGTAAGCGGCCTTGCTTCAATTTCTGTTTCACGAAGCATTAATATATCTCCCATCTGGACAGGGCCTTTGATGTTTCTTCTTAGTACCTTTTTTTGATCGCGGCCTTCGAGAACCCGGCATCTTACCTGGATTGCTTCTCCTCGTGTGCCGGTTCTGCCAATAATTTCTTCAACTTTGGCCGGGAATGCAATACTAAAGTGCACAGCGGACTTTTTTGGTTCGTCTTTTACCTTTTTTTTTTGCTCAACCATTTTTTAGTTTTGTTGTTATCTTTTTTATTATATCTTTTGCTTCGCCATCTTTTACAATGGCAACAGAACTTGTGCCAACGCTAATGCCAGCAGCTGCGCCAAGCTCTTCTTTACTGGGAACTTCAATGCAGGGAATATCTTTTTCTTTGCAAATTAAAGGAATATGCATTGTAATCTCCGGGGGAGACACATCTTTTGCTACTGCAACCAGTTTTGCCTCTCCTTTTTCAATAGCTTTTGTGGTTTCGTTTGTGCCTTTTCTTATCTTTCCTGTTGTTTTTGCAATCTCTATTGCTTCGTATACACTTTCAATAATATCTTTTGATGCTTCAGCCATATTCTCACCTTTTATATCTGAGGAATTTAGAATCAATCCTCATTCACCCCGTAGGGTTCATTAATCATTGGTAGAGCTAGTGAATAATGCTCAGTTTTTAAAGGTTGTGGTTTGGAATTTTTTTGTGTTATCCGGAAACTATTTCCCTACGGTGGGTTTATTCTGGATATGAAACTCACCAGAACAAAGCTTTTAGAGACTTTACGTCGAAAAAATGACGGATGGACAACGTACCAAGCAAGGAAGATAGCTGGAATCACTAT
>JBDRFR010000146.1:0-8789 GCA_043818675.1 Nanobdellota archaeon | reverse complement strand
GTATTCTTTACCGTCTTCACCAGCGATAAAGCCAAATCCTTTCATGTCGTTAAAAAATTTCACATTTCCTTTCATTTTTTACCTCAAATTATTCAATATGAGCAAGAATTGCGAAATCCTTTTTAAATCCTTCTATTTTTTAGGCCACTTATGCGTTCATTAAGGTCTTTTTCTTAAAATAAAGCGAAAATCCCAAAATTCGCTATCCCAACCGAAGCAAAGCTCCGGGGTATTACGCGAATTTCCTTGACGGATTTTCTGTCATTACAATTTAAGATCGATTCGATGCAAGCATCGGGGTATTAAACCCAAACTGCAATAAATCAAAAATACTAGCTATTGAACAAATCTTTAAAAATGATTTTTGGGACTTAGAAAATAATAACCATATAATTATTAGACCCAAGTTGTAATAAATTCTTTCTGGTAGATATTATAGCATTGATCTGATAAACCCGGAAAATAATGGCGCGGGCTTTAACAGGCTGGACTTGAATTCCGGATGAGCCTGAGTTGCTATAAAAAATTTGTTTGAAGGTAATTCTATGAATTCCATTAATCTTGTCTGATCATTTCTTATATGGTAACCAGAAAAGATTAACCCTTTTGCTTCAAGTGCCTGGATATAATCAGGGTTGACTTCAAACCTGTGACGATGGCGTTCAAAAATCACTTTTTTAGTGTTTAGAATTCCAAGCCGAAAATTTTCATTGTTTTTAAACTTGCTAATGAACTGCATATCAGAGCCTATTCTGCCTTCATATAAGCAAGAGACCATAGTGTTATCTTTTAACATTGCAGCATAAGCACCCAAACGCATTGTGCCACCATATTTGCTGTTTGCAATCAGTTCTTTTTGCGAAGGTAATATGTCAATTACCGGGTGAGTTGTAGTTTTATCAACTTCTGTAGTATTTGCATCAGCCATACCGCATACATTACGAGCATATTCAACAACCGCAAGCTGCATACCGTAGCATAAACCTAAAAAAGGAATATTGTTTTTTCTTGCAAAAGAGATGGCCTTAATCTTTCCTTCAATACCTGAGCTGCCAAAACCTCCAGGTATTATGATACCCGCATATTCTTTTAAAGATGGTAATCTTTTTGGCTCGATTTCAAATCTTTTTGAATCAATCCAGTCAATTTCAGGCTTAACATTAAGGTTTGCACCTGCATGCTGTAATGCCTGGTTTATAGAAATATAAGAGTCAGCCAGATCAAAATCACCAATATCAACATATTTACCAACAATTGCAATTTTAACTTCCCTTGAGTCTCCTACAATGTTATTAACAAGCTTTGACCATTTCTTCCAATCGGGCTTTTGTTTTGGTGTTAAGCCTACTTCCTTTAAGATTTTCAACCCAAAATTTTCTTTTTCCAAATCCAAAGGTATCCTGTAGATTGTATCAATATCAGGTTCTGAGATTACATAGTCAGACTTAATATTAGCGTATGTTTCAATTTTATTTTTTCTGACTTTATCAGCCGGTTTTTTTGACCTGCAAATAATAAAGTCTGGAAAGATACCATGTTCTGTCAGCATCCTTATAGCCTGCTGCGTAGGTTTTGTTTTCATTTCCTCAATATGGGACGGAATCGGAAGGTAGGTTATCAGAACATAGACAACGTTCTTCTTGCCAACTTCGCGTTCCAGACTTTTCATCGCGAACAGAAACGGTATATTTTCAAAATCGCCAATTGTGCCACCAATTTCAATTAAACAGAAATCATAACCTCTGGCACAATCTTTAACCCTTTTTATTATCTCTTCGGGTATATGCGGAATAAACTGGACCGTTTTACCCAGATATTTACCAGCGCGCTCATCATCAATTACAGTCTTATAAATCTGTCCTGTAGTAATATTATTCTTTTTTGGGATGCAAACATCCAGGAACCGTTCATAATTGCCAAGGTCCTGGTCAATTTCACCGCCGTCATCAGTTACCCATACTTCGCCATGCTCAGTAGGTCTTAACGTGCCTGCATCATAATTTATATACGGGTCAATTTTTATAACAGTGACTTTAAAGCCATACTCTTTTAAGATTTTGGCAGTAGATGCAGTGGTCACTCCCTTGCCAACACCCGATATTACACCGCCCGCTACAACGATATATTTACACATAAATATTCACCTCGTTTAAGAAAAAATGTTTGTTGCATTAATAAGTAAAGTTATCCATAGTTTATATATTTTTTGTTTGGAAAATAGCAAATCTTAAATAAAAGGTGGTGTAAAGTTTAGCTATGCAGGGTTTTGACACAGCTAAATACTTAACAGAACAGACCAAAAGGATTGTTGAAAGAGTTAAGAAATTTGAAAGATTATATCTGGAATTTGGTGGAAAGTTATGCTATGACCTGCATGCTGCCCGGGTCCTTCCAGGGTATGATGCAACTGCAAAGGTTCGATTACTAAAAGGATTAAAAAATATTGAGATGATTTATTGTGTTAGCGCAAAAGATATTGAGCGCGGCAGAGTACGAAGAGATTTTGGGTTAACCTATGATAACCAGACATTAAAGGATATTAGCGATATTACATTCTTTGGCCTCAAAGTCAGTTGTGTTGTGATTACTCGTTATAGTGGTGAGCATTCTGTTAAAATTTTTTATAATAAACTTAAAAATATGGGGATTAAGGTGTATATCCATAATGAAGTAGAGGGATACCCTCACGATATAAAAAAAGTTCTGGAAGGTTATGAGAAACAGCCATTTATAAAAACAACAGGCAAATTAATTATAGTGACAGGCGTTGGCGGCAATTCAGGCAAAATGGCAACATGCCTAAGCCAAATTTACCAGGAAAGAAAAAAAGGGCAAAAAACAGGCTTTGCCAAGTTTGAGACCTTTCCTATTTGGAACCTGCCGCTTAATCACCCTGTAAATGTTGCATATGAAGCAGCTACAGCTGACTTATTGGATGTAAATATGATAGACCCATTCCATAAAAAAGCTTATGGTATCAGGTCTGTTAATTATAATAGAGATATTGAGAATTTTTATATCTTAAAAAAATTAATGGCAAAAATTACTAATGAGGTGGATCCGTTTGGTTATAAGTCACCCACAGACATGGGGGTAAATATGGCGTTTGTAGGGATAATCCAAAATAAAATATGTAAGGAAGCGGCAAAACAGGAAATAATCAGAAGATATTTTAGGTATTATCGTGAACGGGTGGAAGGTATTGAAAGCCAGCAAACACTTGATCAGATATGCAAAATAATGGAAAAAATATCTGTTAAGCCCGAAGACAGGACTGTTGTTAAACCAGCAAGAAACGCAGCTAAAAAATCCATGGTTAATTCCATACATTGCGGTGCTGCTATTCAACTATTAGACAGTAAAATTATAACCGGCAAAAATTCTACCGTACTGCACGCAGAATCAGCAGTGATATTAAACGCTGTTAAAGAATTAGGCAAAATTCCAGAGGATATTGATCTGATAAGCCCGGAAGTTATAGCAATCATCACTAATATGAAAGAGAAGCTGCTAAATAAAAAAACTTCGTGCTTGAATGTGGACGAAACCTTAATTGCCCTTGCTATCAGTTCTGCTACAAATCCAACAGCTAAAAAGTCCCTTTTAAAACTAAAACAACTCTGCAATTGCGAGATGCATATAACACACCTGCCAACGCAGGGTGATGAGGCAGGATTAATGCGACTTAACATGAATATCACAACTGATGCAAAACTGTTTCAGCTAACAAATTTTCAGTGATCAGATTCTGCCGAAAATTTCGCCAACTGTATAAATACTGCCAGTTACAAGGATAAGGTCATTTTTACCTGATATTTTGGCAGCATAATTTAGTGCAGTTTTTACAGGAACCTTGATAACAACTTTTTTATTCTTTATAAATTCGCTTAATTTCTTTGGATAAACTGCTCTTTTAGTTCTGGGTTTTGTTAACACTATTACGTCAGCAATGGTTTCCAGTTCGTTTAGCATTGATGAATAGTTCTTATCTGATAAAATTCCGATAACCAATATTATCTTGTCGTATCGACTTCTTATTTTTAACAGTTCCTTTTTTAATACTTTTACAGCGTCCAGATTATGGGCGCAGTCAATCAACAATTTTTTTGAGATAAATTCAAGCCTTCCAGGCCATCTCACATTTTTTAGTCCGGCGCTGATTTGTGCTTTTGTTATGCCTATATTGAGTATTTTAATAACCTGTAACGCAAGCAGAGCATTGTACTGCTGGAATTCGCCTTTTAAAGAAACATTAATCTTTTTTGTTTTATGAGCCAGATATAATCTTGATTTATTTTTTTTTGCAACAGTTTTTATAACCTCTAATGCGCCATTTTGAGCAGCAGTTACAACCGGAACATGCTTTTTGATAATTCCTGCTTTTTCAAAAGCAATCTTTTTTACAGTATTGCCAAGATAATGCTGATGCTCTAAACCAATATTGGTTATTACAGACACTAAGGGAATAACCACATTTGTTGCATCCAGCCTTCCGCCCAAACCTACTTCAAGCACCAGATAGTCTACTTTTTTTTCTTTGAAATATAAGAATGCTAAAGCTGTCACTAACTCAAAAAAAGTCTCATCGTTATAGACTGCTTTAACCTTCAGAAAATATTTTTCAAGATCATCATCGGATATTTTTTTGCTGTTTATCTGGATCCTTTCATTAAAATTTACTAAGTGTGGGCTTGTATACATGCCAACTTTGTATCCAGCCTGCCTTAAAATCGAAGATATCATAGCGCACGTGCTGCCTTTGCCGTTTGTGCCTGCTACATGAATTACCTTCAGGCTTTTTTCAGGGTTGCCGAGCTTCTTTAATAACCGCTTTATTGCAACTAGATTTAGATTGTAACTTCTGCCTTCTAAACTGTAAAGAAATTTTAATGTGTTCATACCATCATTAGTGGATAAGCATCTTAATAAATTTATTGGATAATGCTACTTTCCAAAGATTGAAAGGATGCCATTAACAGCTGCTGGAATATCCCATCCATTTTTCATAAGAAAAAAAAAGAACACCAAGGCTAAGGCCAAAATCACAAATCCAAACAATTTGCCTATTCCTCTTGCCATTTTTATAATTCTGTAGTCCTAAGTTTTTAAACTTTATGATTTTTCAAGCACTTTTATAAAACCCTCAAAATTAATGAACACAACTTCGTCTCCTTCATTGATCTCCTGAAGTAATTCTGCTTCGATATCCGCATCCAGAGTTTCATAACTATGAGAGTCCATGATCTGTATCTTATCAGGGCCCTTTGAGATAACGCTTGCTTTTTTTTTAGTTATGCCCACTTCTTCAACATTTTCATGATGGCTAAGGTTAAAAGATTTTTCACCCTTGGAAAACAAGCCTTTTACAAACAATTTAGTTTTAGAATGGGAATGCGTTCCGTACGCAACTATCTCTTTTCTTATAACCTGAAGAATTTCATTATTCACACGTACATACCTGCCTTTTTGCAGGTCTTTTGCTGCTGTCATTAAATTGGAATTATTGGGATTATTATAAAAATTTATCGATAAAAAGCGATATCTTTTTAAATAAAGTAGTAACTATAAAATAGTAAAAAAGAGGGGTAAAGGGTTTATAGGAGTTATATATCTAATATAGATAGGATAGTACAAAAATGAGTATTGTTATTGAAGAGAATGAACAGATTATTCTAGATGCATTGTTAAGCTCAAAAAGAAGGATACTGCACCTATCAGCTATGGGTGATGATTTAGCTAATTTGGTTGAAAAAGCAGTAGCTAGTCTTGAGAACGGAACTAAGTATCAGCTATTGAGGGAAACAAACTACACAGATGCTAGAAAAGATGTATGGGCATATCAGCCTGATTTAGTAATTATAGATGGGTATAATATTGATATTGCCTTAGAGGCGGCTGAAAGCATTAAAAAATTGAATCCAAATACCAACATTAGGCTTATTACACAAGATCCATCAAATCAGAAATTTACTCAAGCCTATTGTAACGATATAGTTGATGATATTTTGCAGACGCCAGAAACACCGGAAATTCTAGCAAGACAAATAAAGGATATTTTATCAGATAAACCTCCAAAACAAACCGTTACGGTTATAGGAAATGATGAAGCTGATTATGAGCTAATTAAAAAAAAGCTGATACATGATGATTATCCAGTAATAATAATGGGTGATCACAATCATGTGGAAATTGACACAACCACATATTTTTCTATTGACGTTTCAAAATGGGCAAGACCAGGCACTGGCGATCTAGATGGTAGAAGAATTTGGGCAGGACATAGACAGTTCATATCTGATTTAGAATTGTCACGATTGAATTTGTATGAGTTTGGACAGCTGGCTGAACTGATGCCCCATATTCTAACCTCTGATCGGGGAACATACGGGTCAATTATGCATTGGGCTTCAAACCTGACAAGACATGAAGAAGAACAAAAACTTCTTGATACATTTATTGATACAATTTGGAAGGTATATAGAGATGAAGAAGACATAGTGCCTGCATCAATTTCCATACCCCGCATTATCCCAAAAATGCTGGCATCGCAGCAATCACGTGAACCATACCTGCATAAGCTAATTGAAGAATATCAGCAAAAAGGAAATACCGATTCAGATAATGATATAATAGCATCAATATTAACTGATATTATCTCCAGAAATGAATTAAAATATTTATTGAATGTTCGGGCTCGTTCGGATGTATATAGTTTTTTACGCCGGGAAGATTTAAAAAGAATACCTCAGATTGTGAATGACTCACCGCAGCTTGTGGAAATTGATAATTATGCGCTTGCAGAGAGGATCCTCGTAGAGGAAATTGAAGAACTTGGCCCGACAATAAATCATGCGGACTATTCTAATAATAGGCTGCCTGAAATACAACAGGAAATCATGGAAGGACAAAGAGAAGCTGATCGTGAAAAATACATAGAATTGTATGTTCAGTCCGTGCGCAACCAGCTAAAGATGATGCCTGTCCGCAGTTTTGTCAGCAAGGATACAGTTTTACCGATTCCATCGATTCATTATGTGGTTAAACGCACATTTGAATTACCGGGCGTGGGTTCTTTTGTTATGATCAGAAAGGTTTTTGAAGGTGGAGATTCAGTTGTCAGGGCTGCAGAAGCTGAACATGCAAATTTAGAATCCTTAATTCGTGAAGGCACGGATAAGAGCCAATATCCAATTGTGCTTGGCATTACTTATCTGCCAGGATTTACAGTAGTTGATATGCAGTCCAAAAATGCGCCCACATTATATGATAGAATCAATGGAAAATGGCAGGGAAGAAATTTGGATATTTTAGATAAAAAAGTTCTGCTTGCCTATCTGGCTAATGCTCAGTATGACTTAATAATTATGCAGGAACTAGGTTACCGAAGATTTTTGCGGCAACTTGAAGGAGAGAAAGATCAAGTGCTGCAGAGAGGAATTGCACATGACAGGTACGTAATAGAAATCGGAGGACAACGTATTAATTTGTCTAATCTGGATAAATTTGGTAGGAGCAAGTATTTTACTAATGAGTTGGATGCAATCTGTTTAAAGCAATTTGAAGCGTATACCAAAGTAATACTTGATGATAATAGAAAGAAAAGTTTTTTGAGAAGTTCGACAGCGCTTAATAAAATCTTACAGACTATAGCCCGTCTTCATCCTAAACATGATACTGACGGCAACCCCAGAAACGTCCTGACATACGATGACGGTAAGATAGGATATCTGGATTTCCATTTTTATATGGTTGAGTGCGGTTTAAAAGACTGGGTAAAGCAGTGGCAAAATGGGCTATTGTTTCATGGCAAAGAGTTTGAAAAACAGGTATTAGACATAGACATGGATTATTCAGCATGGGATAAAAAAGTACCTAAAATTTTCCAAACCGATGATTATGCTGGATTCAAAGACAAAATAGAAAAAGCAGCGAAATTCCTGTATGCTAATAACTATATATCTGATCCTGTCATTGAAGCAAATTTAATAGATAGGGGATTAATTTTACAAACACGGGCGGAAACACAAACAGCTCTTCAAAGGGATTATGAAGCTATAACAGATAAAATCAGAAAATCGTTTGGTATTGCACCTAGCCAATACCTTGAAAATTTACTAAGGATGGCAACTGTTGAGAATCCGTTATCATTGAATAAAAATGGCTTTTTTTCAGGTAAAGAAGATTATTTTAAAGTTGTGAATAAAGAAGATAGAAATCTAACATATCTTGCTTATGCAACAATGAGTACCTTAGTGCATGAATTTTATATAGGTTATGAAGCCCGCAATATGGCACGAGCCAAAACATCTGAATCAAGGCAAAGCGCATATAATCGATTATTGTATCATCAGTTGTGGGCAAAAGTGAATTTAGATGTACTAATACATACGCAACCAGATTATTTTACCGTTTTTTTTCAGCCGAATGAAATATTGGGGTTAGATGCAAAAGACGTAGTTAATATTAAAAATCACAGGAAGGAATTGGATTATATATCTGTTATGATTAAAGACCATCTCCAGTAAAGGATCTGCTTCTTTGTAGGAAAATGGGATACTGTCAACTTTAATGTGCTGGAGCGATATTTTTTAAATATGCTTTATAAACCCGGCAACCCTTACCTCATTTAAGTTGACAAAGCCGGAAGTGTGTGTTATCCGTTTATTATTTCCCTTCGATAAAATAATTGATGTTTTCATATATTAAACCTCTGCTTTCATCTTCCTTATGAAAGCCATATGGGGTGTTTCTAACTCATCGATTCTTAAGCTTAAATGAGGTCTTACCTC
>JBDRFR010000145.1:0-8531 GCA_043818675.1 Nanobdellota archaeon | reverse complement strand
GAGGTAAGACCTCATTTAAGCTTAAGAATCGATGAGTTAGAAACACCCCATATGGCTTTCATAAGGAAGATGAAAGCAGAGGTTTAATATATGAAAACATCAATTATTTTATCGAAGGGAAATAATAAACGGATAACACAGGTGATTTTAATTAACTTTAAAGAATATATAAAATCAATAAATTTTATATATAATGGCGCGTGCCCAGATAGTATGTATAAACTAAAAGTAACAAAAATAATGCCTGATAAATACGGCCAATTAACATTAGTATCAGATAATATGTATAGACTGGATGATATTATAGGTACGCATGATTGTAAGCCTGAGGAGAACATATTTATAGGATATAGAGGATGGGACGGAGGCTCCAGAAATTTTTGGATGGCATACTCATTTATGAATAGGACGCTTAAAGATGGTGAAATAATAGACCCATCTTCTGAACGAGTAATAGAACAGCCATATGGTATTTTTGAAAGAGAATGTTATCTTATCGGCTACAGGTTTACGGTAAATAGAGTTGAAAGAGACGTCTTAAGAATGCGATTCAATGGATAAGTTATTTTAATCAGCAAACGTGTTAATGGAAAATTTAACCACATGTCATTTTAGAAACAAATTTGTATACACCAGAATATGGATGCTAAGTGCAGATTCAAATCAAATATATTTGGAATATGTTGCAAAACCGATATTGCTAAAGCAGTTTTTCTATTGATTATTAAATTTGAATAATATAATAGTAAAAATAATCCTCTAAAAAAAACAGTATTGTATAAATTGAAAAATTACCCTTTTCACCCCTGTTTCTTCTGAAGAACCTTTATATTGAAATTCAAATAATTTGGCAATCCGAATATTAGTTTAGAAGCAATGAGTTTATGAAAAACTAATAGGATTAGCTAAACCGAATATTAATATGATATAAATTGAGGTTTCGATTGATTTGTTTCAATTAAAATTATAATGTAGAAAATAATTGTTAACCAAGTAACATTAATTATTTAAACATCTATTTTATCACTTTCCAAATGGACCTTAAAAAAGCCATAATTGAGCTATATTTAAGATGCGCAACAGACCTTCCGTCCGATGCTGAAGAATCATTAAGAAAGGCACTTGATAATGAAGATTCTCTTGCTGCAGAGACCTTATCACGAATTCTGGAAAACATAAAAGTTGCAAGACAAGGAAAAATCCCAATCTGCCAGGACACAGGAACACCCATCTTTTATATTAACTATCCAAAAGATTACACCCAGAAAGAATTAAAGGAGATAATAACCAAAGCAACAATTGAAGCAACTGAGTTGATCCCATTAAGGCCTAACGCAGTAGATTCAATCACTGGGATCAATTCAAAAAACAATACAGGGGTCAACGTGCCTGTCTTTTACTTTGAAGAAGGCGACAAGCTGGAAATTGATCTGATGCTTAAAGGCGGCGGCTCTGAAAATATTGGCATGATATACAAACTTCCTGATTCTTCCTTAAATGCCGGAAGAGATATAGATGGAATAAGAAAATGTGTCCTTGATGCAATGGTAAAAGCACAGGGAAAAGGCTGCGCCCCAAACATTTTGGGTGTTGCAATCGGCGGATCAAAAGATGTATTATCAAAATTATCAAAGATGCAGCTTTTAAGAAAATTAAATGATAAAAATCCTGACCCAGAACTGGACAGATTAGAAAAAAAGCTTACAGACCAGATAAATACACTTGGAATAGGCCCTAACGGCACTGGCGGAAAAACGACCTGCCTTGGCGTAAAGATAATAAAAACCCACAGGCATCCTGCATCATTTTTTGTGGATGTATCCTTTCTATGCTGGGCTGCAAGAAGGCGAAGATTAATCATTAATGGAGAAGATTATATAATCGAATGATAAGACTAAATACCCCAATATCAGATGAAGAAATAAGAAAACTAAGAGTAGGTAATAAAGTCTTAATCTCAGGTATCATGTTTACAGGAAGAGACCAAGTCCATAAATACCTGACAGAAAAATTTTCAGAAGAATTCAAAGAAAAACTGCAAAACTCAGTTTTATACCACTGCGGCCCTGTTGTAAAAAAAGTAGATAAGGAATATAAAATAATAGCAGCAGGCCCCACAACTAGCATAAGAGAAGAGCCGTATGAAGCAGATATAATCAAAAACTACAAAGTTAAAGCAATAATTGGAAAAGGAGGTATGGCAGAAAAAACCCTTAAATCATGCAGTGAAAATGGCGCAGTATACCTATCAGCAATCGGCGGTTTGGGCGCATTGCTTGCAGAGAGGATAAAAAAAGTAACAGGTGTTGACTTTCTGGAAGAATTTGGCATTCCTGAAGCTATGTGGCAGCTGGATGTTGTGGATTTTCCCTGCATTGTTACAATGGACTCACATGGCAATAACCTACATGAAGATATTTTAAAAACATCAAAAGAAAATTATAACAACTTAATTAAATGACTAAATATTATCACTGACAATATCTTGTGAAATTTTTAAGAATATCTCGTGATTAAACCTTATAAATTATCAAAATAACAAAAATGTTTATAAATAACATCACTTTGCTTAATAAATATAAAATCAAGGGGGGATATAAATGAAAAAAGTAGCAATTGTAGGTGCTGGGCAAGTTGGAGCAACAGCTGCTTTAGCTATTAGCCAAAAAGAAATTGCAGAAGTTATATTAATTGACGTTGTTGAAGGTGTGCCTCAGGGAAAATCACTTGATTTACTGGAAGCTTCGCCATTACAATCTAATGATTGCAAATTATGCGGAAGCAATACCTGTAAAGATGTTGCTGGTGCTGACATTGTAGTCATCACAGCAGGCCTTGCAAGAAAACCAGGAATGACCCGTGAAGACTTATTACAAAAAAACGCTGCTATCATAAAATCCATTGCAGAAGATGTGAAATTCTGCGCTCCTGATGCTATTGTAATAGTTGTAACAAATCCCTTGGATGTTATGAGCTATTTGACATTGAAAACCACTGGTTTTGACAGAAAAAAAGTTATCGGTATGGCCGGCGTTCTTGATTCTACACGGTTTAGAACATTTATCGCAAAAGAGCTAAATGTTTCAACACGTGATGTTGATGCAATGGTGCTTGGAAGCCATGGTGATTCAATGGTGCCTGTGGCAGAATTTACAACTGTTTCAGGAATACCGATCAGGCAATTTATGTCCGAAGAAACTTTAAATAAGCTCGCTGAACGGACAAAACAAGGCGGTGCGGAAATTGTTGGCTTGCTAAAAACAGGTTCTGCTTACTACGCGCCTGGCTATTCAATAGCAGAGATGGTAGAAGCAATCATTAAAGACAGCAAAAGAGTTCTTCCCTGCTCTGTTTATTTAGAAGGCGAATATGGATATAACGATATTTATCTTGGCCTGCCTGTGAAATTAGGAAAAGGCGGTGTTGAAAAAATTTATGAATTAAAACTGGGTGATGATACCAAAAAGGCGCTTGACAGTTCTGCAGAAACAACAAAAAGCAACATTGCTAAACTAAAGGCGTTGTTGAAATGAAATTTAAAGGCCAGCGTATCGGCGTTTTTGTAGATGTGCAGAATATGTACTATTCTGCAAAGCATCTCTATAATGGTAAAGTAAACTTTGCAGAAATCTTAAAGATGGCAGTTGACGGCCGTGATCTAATCAGGGCTATTGCTTATGTAGTCAAGGCTGATATAAAAGATGAGACAAACTTCTTTGATGCATTAGAAAAAATCGGTTTTGAGGTTAAATCCAAAGACCTTCAGGTATTTTACGGCGGCCACAAAAAAGGCGATTGGGATGTAGGGATTGCAATGGACATTATGAAACTTGCATCAAAACTTGACGTTGTTGTCCTGGTCAGTGGTGACGGTGATTTTAAGGAACTGCTGGAACATGCAAATGCTCTTGGCTGCAGGACTGAGGTTATTGCTTTTGGGAAATCAAGTTCGATAAAAATAAAAGACGCAACTGACAAATTTACAGATCTTGACAAAACATCAAAAAAATATCTGATTACCCGGTAAGAATGTTTAGCATCCTAAGAAAACAAAAACTGGCAGAAAACACTTTTGAAATGGAAGTGCATGCGCCGGAAATGGCTAAAAAAGCAAGGCCTGGGCAATTTGTAATGCTGCGTATTGACGAAACAGGCGAACGGATCCCTCTGACAATAGCTGACTATAGTAAAAGCACTATAACTCTTGTTTTTTTGGTAGTGGGTTACACAACTGAAAAGTTATCACGGCTGAAAAAAGGCGATGTTCTGCTTGATTTTGTCGGGCCGCTCGGTAAGCCAAGCCTGGTTAAAGAATATGGTACGGTATGTTTAATTGGAGGCGGGCTTGGAATTGCGCCAATCTATCCTATAGCAAAGATTCTTAAAAAGGCAGGAAATAGTGTTATTTGTATCCTTGGCGCAAAATCAAAGGTGCATCTGTTCTGGGAAGATAAGTTTAAAGAGGTTTCTGACAAGCTCCTTATTGCAACTGACGATGGAAGTAAAGGCCATAAAGGTTTTGTTTCTGATATATTAAAAGACCTTATTAACAGAAAAAAGCCTAATCTGGTTATAGCAATCGGGCCCCCGATCATGATGAAAGTAATCTCTCAATTAACAAAAGGTTTAATAAAAACTACTGTTAGCTTAAATCCAATAATGGTAGATGGTATGGGCATGTGCGGTGGCTGCCGCGTTGTTATTGGCGAAAATACAAAATTTGCCTGTGTTGACGGTCCGGAATTTGACGGACATAAAGTCGACTGGAACGAGCTTATGAATAGAAATAAATTTTACGAAAAAGAAGAGCATAAATGCAAACTGGGTGATTAACATGGCTGATCTGAACTTTTGTCCGTATTGTGATGCATCCCATTACAAATTGATGTTGTGCAAAGATAATGTTTTTTTCTGTAAAGAATGCAACAGATTTTTCAGGTTTGAAGAGCTGAACTTTAAATGCCCAAAGTGTGACAAGATGAATATTAGAAAAGGAGACTTTCCAAGCCCTTCCGGCGAAGTAATTTTTCAATGCGTCAACTGCAAAAAGAGCACTGGGACTACTGAATTTTTTAACTATAATAAAATAAAATGAAACCATTTTCTCAGGACCCATCAAAAAGAATAAAAAATTTTGAAGAGGTATGTCTTGGCTTTGACGATTCTTCAGCTATTGAAGAAGCCAAAAGATGCTTGCAGTGCGCAAAACCTACGTGCATTGATGGGTGTCCTGTCAATGTTAACATACCCAGGTTTATCAAATACATCGTAAGCGAAAAACATGACTTGGCTTTAAAAGTAATTCTAAAAACTAACAATTTACCAGGTGTTTGCGGCAGAGTCTGCCCTCAGGAAAAACAATGCGAGCATGCGTGCATTTTACATAAAGCAGGCAAAGCAATCAACATTGGCCAATTAGAACGTTACGCAGCCGATAAAGGCAAAAAAGAGATTATAAAAGTCAATAAAAAGCCAAAAAAAATTGCAGTTATCGGAAGCGGCCCTGCTGGTTTGACCTGCGCAGCTGACCTTGCGCTGATGGGCTATAAGGTTACAATTTTTGAAGCCCTGCACAAGCCTGGTGGTGTGCTAACCTATGGCATTCCTGAATTCAGGTTGCCAAAAAAAATTGTTGAAGACGAGATTGAGCATATCCATGAACTTGGCGTCTTGATAAAAAATGATTTTGTTATAGGAAGGATAGCAACTGTGGACGAACTCATTGGCAAATTCAACGCCATTTTTATTTCAACGGGCGCTGGCCTTCCATACTTCATTGGAATACCTGGTGAAAATTTAGGCAATGTTTATTCAGCAAACGAATTTCTGACCCGTATTAATCTTATGAAAGCATATAAATTTCCTGAGTACAAAACCCCTATTCACATTGCCAAAAAAACCATTGTAGTTGGCGGCGGCAATGTTGCAATGGACGCTGCCCGGTGCGCCCGCAGGCTCGGCTCAGACGTAACTATTATTTATAGGCGCACTATTGAAGAGATGCCTGCAAGAAATGAGGAAATTAAGCATGGCCAGGAAGAAGGCATTGAATTTTTTATGCTGACTAATCCAGTAAAAATCCTGGGTGAGCATACGGTAACCGGTGTTGAATGCATACAGATGATGCTTGGCGAAGAGGATGATTCTGGCAGGAGAAAGCCATTACCCATTGAAGATTCAAATTTTGTGATGGACTGCGATCAGGTAATAATAGCAATTGGCCAGGGCCCAAATCCGCTTTTATTAAGCCAGCTAAATTTGGCAAAACATGAGAATAACACAATCCTTGTTGACAATAATTGCAAAACTTCCCGCGAAGGTATTTTTGCAGGCGGTGACATTGCGTCAAATGAAGCAACTGTTATTAAAGCCATGGGCATGGGCAAGATTGCAGCAAAAGCTATATCTACCTATGTTAACCAGACAAAGCTACCCGAGTTTTAGAAAGAAACTACTAGTAGGTAGTTACAAAACCAAAAGATTTATATAGTTCTGTTGTATAATATGCGTATAAAATGACAGAGATAGATAATACAATTAGTATGGATACTATTATTAAATGTATAGGTGGCAAAACAAACATAGATATTTCAGATATTTTGAATGCTATTGAAACCGATGAACATGGAAATGCATCCGTATACCTTGTAGACAGAATATTTAATGTAGGATTAGGTTATGTGCCAGAAGATTTTCAAAAATCATATATTGATCTAGCATTGTTTTATTTTAAAAGCCAAAAGATTTCTGAGCAGGAAAACGATCAGGTTATTGGTTGCCTTGGTTATCTTTCACATATAACCAATGTTATGTTAAAGCCCGAAACAAAGCGGTCAGAAAGTACAGGTTATGAAACAAATGCAAAAGAGGTAGCAAAAGAAATGTACGCATTTATTGATAAAAATAAAAATGATCTTACGCTTCTTAATAAGGTTTTAGACCCGTTGTTCAAGGCATTACTCTATTTAAATTATAGTCCTGCTAAAATCGGAAAGGAAGTAGAACCAAGCAGTAATTTCCTGCAAGGGATTTTGGATGAAAAAGGGCATGATATGTTATATAACCCGTTGATTATTAAAGAGATCTGGACAAAATGCAGTACACAATAACCAAAAAAATCGCAAAGCACGGCAGCCAGGCAATAATTGTTATTCCCAGATTATTAGAAAAAAATTTAAAGCCCGGAACAATTGCAAAGGTAACAATAGATATTATAGAAGAGGTATAAATTGAAATATTTTAATATTGATAATAGATTTATGGGCTGGATAATGCCATTGGATGCTTTGAATGAATGTATTGCAGCTTTACGTATGGATGGTTTGGAAGTGGATTTATGTGGTTTAATCTCATATCAAAAAGGTGAACAGCGTCATCGTAGAAATGTTGGATATTATAGGATAAATCCAAACCCTACAATTTTTTACACAAATGACACTTTACCTGAAGACAAAAGAAGATTAACAGGAGTAATTAACACTTTTAAAAAAAATGTACAAGAATAATTCACTTTGGGACCAGGAACAGGACAAGTATGACAAAACGCCTGTTGGTGAGATTAGTGGTAGTTATAAGGACAAAAGTGATTATCAAAATGCATCCGAATATAACAAAAAGGAATCTTCTGCTGATTATAACAAGCATGAAAAGCATAAAGAAAAAAAGGAAGAAAAAAGCGAGTTTGAAAAACAAGTTGATGATAATTTGCCGCATAAAAAGTATGAAAAAAAAGAAGATGCAGATGAGATTGTGCGAAAAAAGGCAGCGCAGGAAATACATAAAAATATGCACAATGAAAAAGCCAAACCTAACAAAAAAACCGTCAAGTCGATTGAAGAAGCGATTAACAATGCAATAAAGGAAGAAAAAGAGGTTGTAAGATTATGAGCTATGAAAATCCGCATGCAGCAGGGACGCAGGCACTAAGAAGCCTGGACTATTCTATCAGTTCCCATGGTGATCTATCTGCGCATTATGATTCGTTGATTAACGCTGATGTCCCTTCCTACGCAGGCAGGTTTTATTCGCCTACTGAGCACGAACAAATCTCTGACTTAAAATATAAAAAAATCGAGGTAGGTTATGATCAAAAATTAAAAGAGATAACAAAGGCACTCGATGGCATGCCAATCGAGGCTTACATTCCGCAGACTGCTGAAAATGCAGACACCGGCTCATCTTCGCCGACGATAAGGCCAAAAGATATTATAATAACAAATCCTCATAAGGACGTAATAGCAGAAATAGTGAAAGCGCAGCGGGAAGCTGCCGGTAGAGAGATCATGCTAAAAGAATTATACTTTGAAGAAACAATTATTAAAAGAAAATTTAGGTCAAGAGAGATAGTAATTAAAGAAAAAGATATTTAAACTGCAGTTCCCACCATATGTTCTATGATTGCATGTTAAACCTCGTGGTTTAAATATTCCTAAATTTTAGGAATATAAAAACACACGGAGGTGATGTCATATGACATCAAACAAGCAAACATACATAGGATTGGACATACATAAAAAATTTTTGTATGCTGT
>JBDRFR010000144.1:0-3873 GCA_043818675.1 Nanobdellota archaeon | reverse complement strand
TACTTTCCAAGTTCTGCCTGCTTCCCCCATAGCACCAGGCTTGTCCAATCTAAGTTTGTATTTGTATGAGGAAAATCATACAAATTAAAGAGAACATCTTGTATAAGGTAGATAACTTCTTCGTAATTACCACCAATGATTTCAAGCAGCCGAAAGAGAGTCCTATCTTCAAATTGTTCAAGAGAAAATTCAGAAAGTACTTCATTGCGATTTATCCATTCACTCGCTTTAGTTGTACTTTGGTTCTCAGTAAGCCGATAAGTCAATAAGCTCTCGATTAGACCAACAATGCTGATGCCCCGTTTCTTAAACCGCTTGAAAATATCCTCAAAATTCAATTTTGAACTATAGTTCTTAACTGCAGTAGCAGTACCAACCGAAAAAGATATATTCTTGTTTAAGTTTATTTTGTCCGTTCTTAATTTGGTTTGTTTCATGGTAGAACATTCCAAATTAAGAACACTTTAATTTTTAACTGTCAGACATGGGTTATAATGAAAAGCATAATTAATGAAGGTGGAATTTTAACTAAGCCTCGATTAGTAGATGAAGGCAGGCTGAGTTGTCAAAAAATAGCGTATAAAATGTTCAATGCAATGCATGGTAATATACCAATAAATGTTGAACTTACATGGGATGATGTAAAGGTTGGAGATGTTCTTTTAGAAGTTAAAAGCAACGATGACAAATATGACCCCTATGCATTAAGAACAGGTCTCGATTCTTTTTTGGACTCTAATTTGCCCAAATAGTGCCTTAAACCTTCAATATGGCTAAGCTTAGTATTACACTGTAACCACTCACGATAATAATGGTCCACTTTAACACCAAATTTCTGAAGGCCTGTATTTAATTTTCCGTATAGTTCTTTGCCCTTTTTGTCAAAATCTGTTAATATAACCGCTTCATCTGTAATTTTTGCAATGTCTTCTATGACTTGATAAATTGGTTTTTTTAAAATAACAATATAATTAGCAATACCTAGATTATTTAATGCTTTTTTATCCTTAATCCCTTCAACAATAATAAGTTTGTTTGACTTTCCGATATCAGCCAAAAAATTTGTCAGTTCTTTACTGTTCATCTTGAAAATAGTCAATTAAAATTTTATTATGATCAAATGCCAATTTGGGAAGAGTTTCTTTTGTAAAAATCCCTGCATTTTCTGCGTCGTCGCCCGCTAGTAAATCCCCTTTGCCATCGGCTGTAAATATAATGGAAATGGTATGGCCGCGTGGATCTCTTTGTGGATCAGAGTACACATGAAACTGTTTTAGGTTCAATAAATCCAAATTTGTCTCTTCTTTTGCTTCCCTTCTTGCGGTATTTTCAACTGTCTCCCCATAATCAACAAACCCACCAGGAATTGCCCAGCCAAATGGCTTATTCTTTCTCTTAATTAGTACAATTCCCTTCCCAAATCTAATAATTATATCTACTGCAAGCGATGGAGATTCCATAGTAAATCATTAGGACCCTCTTTTTTTAAATAGTTTTGTGTTTTCAAAACAAAAATTCTTATAAACATATATATTCTCTACTTCCAAGGTGGATATAGGAACAATATTAAGACATTATAAAAGAGAAGATGTCCAAAAAGAGATGGTTGAACATGCACAGGATAGAGAGATTGCTATTAAGTTTGGCGATAAAGGTTTTGGTAAAAGGCCAGACATCCTGAAATATCCAAGAGACGTACTAGAACTTGCCAAACTAGGAGCTACAAGTTTTCATGCTTCTGAAGAATTATGGAAAAATCCTTTGCAGCTGGACCCAAAACTTAAAAAAAAAGAAATTAACGACCTGCGTATTGGCTGGGATCTGGTTTTGGATGTGGATTTTGAAGAATGGGAGGCTACAAAAATTATAACCAATGCCTTAGTTAAGGCTTTAAAAGACCACGGAATTAAATCTATCAGCGTAAAATTTTCAGGGAATAAAGGGTTTCATATAGCTGTTCCGTTTCAGGCGTTTCCAAATAAAGTTGTGGTTTCCGGCAAGATAATGGAAACAAGAGAACTTTTCCCAGAATCTGTTAGAAGAATTGCAGAATATTTATCAAAATATATTGATAAAGGATTTAAATTATCAGAAAAAATTTTTTCAAATGAAAGTTTTATTGAACACCTGAAAAATAATAACAAAACCGTTATGGATTTTATCATTACCGTGTGTTCGAAATGCGAATCACCTATAAAACTTGAAGCAGACAAAAAAACTGTTGAATTTGTATGCCCTGAGTGTGAAACCAGAATATTGGATGAGAATAACAGCGAATTTATTAAATGCGATAAATGCAGTAGGTTTATGGAAAGATTCGATAATAATTCAAAAAATAAATGCAAATGCGGTAATGGTGTTTTTCAAAATAAGTTCAACCTTAAGATTGACACGGTGCTTATTTCATCACGGCATCTATTTAGAAGCGTATACTCACTGCATGAAAAATCTGGCCTAGTCTCAATACCGATAGACCCAAATTATGTTTTACAGTTTGATAAAAAAATGGCATGTTGTGAGAATGTAAGTATTTCAAAGTTTAAGTTTCTTTCAAGAGAAAACGTAAATAACTCTGAAGGAAAAAAACTGATTGTTGAGGCTTTTGATTATAATCCAGAGATTACCGAAGATGCACAAAAAGAAGAAAAAAATTATGAAGAAATTAAAGATGCTGTGCCTGAAAAATTTTTCCCGCCGTGTGTATATAATATACTTAAGGGCCTTGCAGACGGAAAAAAAAGGTCGCTTTTCATACTGGTGAATTTTCTTGTAAGCTGCGGGTGGGGATATGACGAGATTGAAAAAAGGCTTATTGATTGGAACAAAGCTAATGAAGAACCGCTAAGAGAGGTTATTATAAGCGGACATTTAAGATATCATAAAGCACAGAAAAAAAAGATTTTACCGCCAAACTGCGCTAACGAAATGTACTATAAAGATTTTAGAATATGCACACCTGATAACTTATGCGCAAGAATCAAAAATCCAGTGAATTATGCTATTATAAAAACAAGGTATAAAAAGAAGAAAAAAGAGGGTACTGTCAACTATCCTGTGTTAGGATAGTTAAACCTTCTTTTATTAAGATGATAAAAAAATAATCCGAAGAATATATTTGCCCCTTCTAAAGATCTAAATGTACTAAAACATTTGAATCTTCTTTTTATTTCTCTATTAACTTCTTCTATTGGTCCATTCTTTCCAATGCCTGAGTCAATAATGTGCCTCTTCTTTTGTTCCCTCCAATTCCAGCCAATTACTTTTTTTATGGCAGCTGGATATTGCCATAGACCATCTGTTATAATTTTATATGGTCTAATTCCTTGGCTTTGTCCCATAGCTTTTTGCAAAACTGCTTTTGCATCTTTGAATAAATGGCTTTTGCTTATATGCCAAGCAATTACGTTTCTGGATTCTTTACAATATACGACCCATAGCCAATGACCAATTCCATTTATTTTGAAATAGGTTTCATCTATATGCCATGTCTTTGTTGGAATGGGTTTGTCGTCTTTAATTATCAGATTTTTAGCAACTAGCACCCATTTACGTATGCCCTCATAACTTATCTTTATCTTAAAGAATTTCCACAGTTTTTCTGATATGGTTCTTAGCGATATGCCAACATTAGAGGTATATAGTTCAACAGCAAATGTTAAAACATTGCTAAAAAAGTTTCGTCGTTGTAGATCACTTGTCCAAACAAAGCGAAAACTACATTTTTTGCATTTGTAACCCAAGTCTGACAGTTTTACCTCTATCTCAACATAAAACATAATTTGACAGAAGTACTTTTTCTTTGATATTATCTCTTATTTCTATGTTATTGCCTCGTTTTGGCAGCAAATCAATTGATTTATTGATTCAAAATTA
>JBDRFR010000143.1:0-7530 GCA_043818675.1 Nanobdellota archaeon | reverse complement strand
TTATAAGAAAATAAATTTAAAAAAACATTCTACAAATCCTGAATGGAATTATACCATTTCTTAAATGTGTTATTTTTTAAGTTGTTATTTATTTTTTATCAAGTTAAATTGGGCACATTATTCTGAAACAATCCCTAAGTACCCGGTCATATTAGAAATCAAAGTGATTTCAAAAAAAAACTGGATATTTCTTGTGAATTTTCCAATAATAAATACCGAATCTTGCACCGAAACCTATTTAAAAGCAGATATAATTTGATTAACGGATGAAAAGAGATTATTCAAAGATGATAAATTATACCTTATTAATATTAGGTGCAATAATATTAGTCGTGTTTGTTAAGACATTGGATTTTGCAGCCGGCATCAAAAGTATGCAAATTGCCGGATTAAAAGTAATCTTTTTCATGTTCATTCTTATGATAATAACTGTTGTTATAAAGGCTTTCAGATGGCAAATACTAGTTAAAAAGATTACTGGTAAGAGTGTGTCATTATGGTTTTCGTTTTTATCTATTTTTGCGGGTGTTTCCTCAGGCAGCATTTTTCCTGGGAGAAATGAAATTACAAAACCATTAATGCTAAAGACAACTTATAATGCAAAACTCTCAAACTCAATACCTGCAGCACTGATTGAAAAGATATTTGATTTTGTTGGAATTATTGTACTATTCTTTATAGCTCTATTATTCATTCAGCATATAACACTGGAATATAATCAATATATAATGCCAATAGTAATATTGGGCATTGTCCTGCTTTTTAGCTTATTTGTCTTTCCAAAAAAAGTTGCAAAAATATTGTCGTTTATAATATTTAAACTTCCAGTATCGAATAAATTAAGATCTAAAATTAATAGATTTAATGAAATATTTTTTAAGAGTTTTGATGTTTTAAAAGATAAAAAAGCAACTTTTTTATTCTTTTCCTTAACGTTTATTGAGGTTTTTGTGGAGGTTATTAGATTATATTATCTGTTTATGGCATTAGGGACGCCAATTAGTCTCGTAACAGCTGCAATTGCATCCTCAGGGGCTACTTTAATAGGATTAATAAGCCTAATACCCGGCGGGGTAGGTATTGTTGAATTTTCAGAGGCTTATATAATTAAGGCAGTATCAAACAATTCAGAATTAAATAAAATAAAAACATTGGTTTTTATTGATAGGATTATTTCTTATTTTATGGTTATTGCGATCGGCGCTTTGGTACTATTATTTTATCAAAAAATATTCAAAAAACAAATAATTAAAAAAGGTGGAAGCATTTAAATATACCTTAATAAATATATATACAGAAAATGAAAAATAGAATTATAAAAAAGGTTTGGGGATATGAAGAACTTATTGTAAATAGGGAGTATTGCGGAAAAAAACTGGTCTTGAAAAAAGGGTTTAGATGTTCAATACACCACCATAAAATTAAAGACGAAACATTCTATATCATAAAAGGGAAAGTTTTAATAGAGCTTAACAATAAAAAACAGATATTGGTACCTGGAGATTCCGTGCTAATAAAACCAGGGGAGAAACATCGCTTCACCGGTTTGGAATATAGCGAGATTATTGAATTCTCAACACACCATAAAGATTCTGATTCCTATAGAGACAGTGAATCAGGGCCTGTTGATTTAAAACAAGGTGCTGGAAATGAAAAATAGGTTTATTGAAATACTGAGCAAGTTTAAAAGTAAAAAAATTCTAGTAATAGGAGATATAATGCTGGACAAATATGTATTTGGTGAGGTTAATAGGATAAGCCAAGAAGCGCCCGTAAAAATTGTTAATGTAAAATCTGAGAGATATGTTTTAGGAGGTGCTGCAAACAGCGCTAATAATATCACAAGCCTAAATGCTCTGGCAATCTTAATCGGTATTGTTGGTAATGATGATGCACAAAAAAAGCTTTACAAGGAACTAAAGAAAAATAAAATTGACAATAGAACAATAGTTAAGGATAATACACGGCCAACAACTCAAAAAACCAGGATACTTGCGCAAAACCAACAACTTATCAGAATTGATAGGGAGGAAGACAAAAAAATATCCCCACAAATTGAAAAAAAATTGATACGAATTATTAATTCGAACATTAATAAAGTAGACGGAGTAGTATTGTGCGATTACAATAAAGGCGTTGTAACAAAAAATCTTGTTAATAATATTACTAGGTTAACAAAAACTAAGAAACTAATATTTATTGTTGACCCAAAACCCAACCATAAAGACTATTATAAAAATGTTAGTTTAATTACACCTAACCATCAAGAAGCATGTTTAATGTTAAATATGAACCCTTCAAACGGTAATGATATAAAAGGGGTCGGATCAACACTTAGAAAAGAACTAGACTCAAACATCCTAATAACCCGTGGTAAGAAAGGAGCAACGTTGTTTGAAAAAAACGGGGAAATAACTGATATTCCGACCGTTGCAAAAGAGGTTTATGATGTTTCTGGTGCAGGTGATACAGTCACTAGTACAATTATCCTTGCTTTAACGTCAGGGGCATCTTTAAAAGAAGCTGCAATACTTGCAAATCATGCTGCAGGAATTGTAGTCGGGAAGGTTGGTACAGAAACACTGACAATAAACGAAATTAAAAATAGTATAGAAGATGAATAGGGCCATTTTTCTTGACAGAGACGGTACAATAAATAAAGATAAAGGATATGTGTATAAAATAAAAGATTTGGAGTTATATAAAGGAGTAATCAAGGGCCTTGCGCTTTTAAAAGATTATAAACTGTTCATAATAACAAACCAATCAGGGATTAACAGAGGATTTTTCACAATAGAAGACATGGAGAAATTTAATAATCGTTTATTAAGGGAATTATCGAAAAATAAGATTATTATCCAAAAAATATATTATTGCCCGCATACAAAAGAAGACAGATGTAAATGCAGAAAGCCCAACACTAAATTCATTGCAATTGCTGCAAAAAAGTACAAATTGAATCTAAAAAAGTCATGGGTTATTGGCGATCATCCATTTGATCTTGCATTAGCCAAAAGGGCAGGATCAAAATCAGTGTATCTTTTAACAGGACATGGAAAAAAACATCTCAACGAACTTAAATATAAACCAGAGATTATTGCAGGAAACATATTAAAAGCTGCAAGGGAGATTGTAAAAAATGATACAACATAAAATTAAATCTATAAAAAATCTGGTAAGAATAATTAATGTCAGAAAAAAAGAAGGCAATAAAATTGTATTCTGTAACGGGTGTTTTGATATCTTACATGTTGGACATATCAAGTTTCTAGAAGACGCAAAAAGGCAGGGGGATGTTCTAATTGTGGGAATCAACTCAGATTCAAGTGTTAAGAGTAACAAAGGACCAAAAAGGCCAATAAATAAGGAAAAAGACAGAGCGTTTGTACTGGCATCAATAGAATTTGTTGATTATGTGATAATCTTTTCAGAAAAAACACCCATAAAATTAATTAATGCCATAAAACCGGATATTTTTGTGAATGGTTTGGAATACGGTAAAGACTGTATAGAAGCAGCAGATGTGAAAAAATATGGCGGTAAAATACATTTGGTGAGAGATTATTATGGTGTTTCTACAACAAAACTGATAAATAAAATCCAAGCATAATGAACATAAAATTAATCAAATTTATTGATAAGTATATTGGCTTTGTCTTATGTTTTTTACTAGGGATAGTTAATATACTTTTTATAAAGAAAAAGTATAGCGCTAATAAAATATTAATATTACAATTTTGGGGGGTCGGAGAGACCATTCTAACGCTACCGGCAATAAATGCTTTAAAAAAAAGATATCCGAAATCCAATATAAGCTTATTATGCACAAAACGCAACCAAGATGTTTATTTTGAAAATGAAGCCGTTGAAAAACTGATAGTTAATGAACTTAATCCTGCCGCAATTATGATGTTTATTCTGAAAAATTTTAAGAAATATGACCTTGTCATAGACTTTGAAGAATACTTAAACATATCTGCTCTGATAGCATTTTTTACAGGCAGATATAGTACTGGATTTTCCGGACAGATAAGGTCAAACCTTTACAATAAGAAGGTTAGGTACAACGACAATCAACATGTTGTTCTAACACATCTTGATTTGATTAGACTAGTTGACGTAAAAGATGTTCCCAACAGTTTAATAAGATTAAATTACAGCAAAAAAGACAAAATGAACTGTGACAAACTACTAATTGAACATAATATTACACAAAAACATTATCTAATTGGTTTTGGCGCTGGCCTTGCAGAATCTGCCAAATCCAGAAGATGGCCAAAAGATAAATATGCAAAATTGGCAGCGGCACTTTATAAGAATAATTCAAAATTTTTATTTTTTGGTATGGAAGAAGAGAAAGCTCTAATTGAAGAAATTATTATGTTAATTAATAACAAAACAGTAATTGATAATTGTATAAATCTTGCGGGAAAATCAACATTAAGAGAGGCTTTCTATTTAATAGAAAAGTGTAGACTATTTATTTCTAATGATACAGGCACGTTACATATTGCAGCGGCTCAAGGAGTAAAAACTGTTGGTCTGTACGGACCTAATCTGCCTTTAAGATGGGGACCTGTTGGGGAGGGCAACATATCAATATATAAAGGAAAAATATGCAAGTATTCACCATGCATAAATGTTCATAAGGGCCAAGTACCAGAGTGCCGATTTGGCCAGGATAATAAATGTATGAAAGCTATTAAGGTTGACGAGGTATTAAAACTTATTAAATTTTAAAATGAGACAAGATAATACTTCTGATGATACAAAAATCAGAAATTATCCATTAGTTGTTTTTGGTTGTATTATTCCATTCCATCATAGCTGTTGATATTGGTGAAATTATTGAAAATTTAAATGATGCAGGATTAAAAGCAATAATAATCTGACAGATTATAATATTTTTAGGTTTATTTGTTAGAACGCACTGATGACAGATACTAATTAAAAAGTTATCAGAAAAAAAAATTGGTTTGTGGTTTTCATTTTTATTGATAGAGCAATTTCATATTATTTTATCGTATTGCTCGGTGCCTTAGTTAGTTATAAAAAGATTACACATAAAGAATAATATGTAGCAAGGTTTTTATATACATTAAACAAAATAAGGTATAAAATGATAGAAATATGTGCTGTTGGCGGATATAACGAAATCGGAAAAAATATGACAGCAATCAGAGTAGATGATGAAGTAATAATCCTAGATATGGGACTGCACTTGGACCCTTATATTAAACTCACTGATGAAGAAGACATAATCAACATTAATATAAACCAATTAAGAAAAGTGGGAGCAATACCCGATGATTCTGTAATAAATGATTGGCGAAAAGACGTAAAAGCAATAGTACCTACACATGCTCATTTAGATCATGTAGGGGCAATAATGTTTCTTGCTAAAAAGTATGATGCACCAATCTTATGCACACCGTTTACTGCAGAAGTAATTAAAGGGATTACAACAGAAGAAAAGATTACTATCACAAATGAGATTAAAACTATGAATGTAAATTCAATATATTATGTATCAGATAATTTAAAAATTGAGTTTATCAATATAACGCACTCAGTACCGCAAACAGTTATGGTTGCGATTCATACAAAAGAAGGGATCATCATCTACGCTAATGATTTTAAGTTTGATGACCACCCAATAATTGGCAAAAAACCAAACTATAAAAAATTGGAAGAGCTTGGGCAGCAAGGAGTTATCGCATTAATATGCGATTCTACTGGAGCAAACAAAGAAAGTAAAACGCCTAGTGAAACAGTGGCTAAAGAAATGCTAAGAGATGTTATGATCGGAACAAATTCTGATGGAAAAGCTGTCATTGTGACAACTTTTTCCTCACATCTGGCCAGGTTAAAGTCGATTATTGAATTTGGAAATAAAATGAACCGTAAAGTAGTTTTACTTGGAAGAAGCCTTGCTAAATATGTTCAGGCAGGAAAAAATATAGGAATTGCTGACTTTGCAAATAATATTGAAATTGTCAAATATGGAAGTAAAATTAAAAAAAAATTGGGGCAAATACAAAAAAAAGGTAAAGAGAAGTTTGTGCTTGTAGTGACAGGGCATCAAGGTGAACAGAAAGCAACTCTTTCAAAAATGATAAAGAAAACTTTGCCCTTTAAGTTTGACCCTGAAGATCATGTAATATTTTCTTGTACTGTTATACCCACACAAACTAATATTGAGAATAGAAGAATACTTGAAGATCAATTAAAACACAACCGTGTCAGGATATTCAAAGACATACATCAAAGCGGACATGCGTCAAAAGAAGATTTGCGTGATTTGATTAATTTAGTGAAACCTGACAATATTATCCCAGCCCATGGCGAGCCAGAAATGAAAGATGCACTAATCCAACTTGCTATTGAAAAAGGGTATGAAAAAGGGAAAAATGTTTACTTAATAAAGAATGGTGAAAGGATTAAAACCACAAAAAATATAAATAGATAATGATTACTTAAGCATGTAATTTTTGGGGGGGGTGTAAGAATATGAAATTAACATTAGCTGAACCAACGTATCTTAAAGAGTCAGTGTCAATAATATCAGATTTGGTAAACGAAGCAAGGTTTAAAGTTACAAAAGAGGCTATCGAACTTGTGGCAATGGACCCTGCAAATGTTGCAATGGTTATCTTTAAGCTCCTAAGTTCTAGTTTTACTGAATATGATGTTAAAAATGACGTTGAAATTGCAATAAACCTCGAAAACCTTAAACAAATTTTAAGAAGAGCGGGGGCTAATGATACTTTAAGCCTAGAACTAGGCGAAGAAAATAAGCTTAAAATTCAACTTAAAGGCAACACAACCAGAACCTTTAGCCTGCCAATAATAGAACTGGAAGATAAAGAACAAAAGATACCTGAACTTAAATTCCCAGTAAATATTAAATTGCCATCGAAAGTCTTAAACAGCGCTATTGAAGATGCCGATATTGTGGCAGAATCTGTGACATTTATTGCAGAACCAAAAAAGTTAACAATTAAAGCTGAAGGAGATCTGTCACAGGCTAAAATTGAAATTGCAGAGTCTGAAAATAATAAAATTGAAGTTGAGGGTACGTCAAAAATTAGGTCAAAGTATAGCATTGAATATTTAAAAAAGATGATGAACGGAGCCAAACTTGCAGAAGAAGTGATAATATCGTTTAATAAGAATTATCCATTAAAACTGGAATACAAAACTATTGATAAAGTAATGCTGAGTTTCATTCTAGCTCCAAGAGTTGAAAGTGAATAAAACCTTCAGTTTAAAATTGGTACATTAAAGTCTATATCAGCCAATCTTCTGAGAACTACTGTGATGCATTTAACTATACCATATGGTCAGAGAAGCAGTATACGGAAGAGGATTGAACTGATTTAATCCTTGTATCCCATGTCTGACAGTTAAAAATTAAAGTGTTCTTAATTTGGAATGTTCTACCATGAAACAAACTAAATTAAGAACGAACAAAATAAACTTAAACAAGAATATATCTTTTTCGGTTGGTACTGCTACTGCAGTTAAGAA
>JBDRFR010000142.1:0-3663 GCA_043818675.1 Nanobdellota archaeon | reverse complement strand
AAAGTAATAGATGATAGGCAAAGTAAATTATGTAAATTTACCGCCGAACAAGATACGGCAACTCCACAAGAGTTGCCGAGTAGAGAGGCGGAAGGTTGCTGGGGATTATAAGGGGTCGCTGGAACCCCTTATTTCATTAATTGCTTCTTTACGAGAATTTTCAAGTTCAGCATTTCTTAGTTTTTGTCTCCAACTCAGCATAGAACATATCACTGGATTAGGTAGTATTTGCTTTTTTCGGTTTTACCTTAGTAGTTGCAATGGATAGTCCAATTGAAGATAAACATGGGCACTATTGAAGAGCTTGAAGAAAATACTGTTGTTGCAGGATATAAAATATTAAGCAAAAATCTCCTTGTCTGTTTGGATATGAGCATTAGGATACCTAATATTACCCTGCTTGCATCTGATAACGCGTACGTTCGAGCAACGCATACCTATGCGTCCGGACAAGGCACAAATCCTGGAATCGGCATAGCATTGAAAATTACTGATTATGGCCATATACCAAAAGAAACACCACTGTTAGATCTAATAACTGGAATTCCCGGAATAGAAGATATTGCTTTATTGCCGCTCGGTGATAATCGCGTTTTAGAAGCAACAACGTTGGGAAGAGTAATTGATAATGAAATGTTATATAGGGTGGAATTAGGTTTGAGAAATGTTGTCGTAGTGCCTTTTGCTCAGACCTTTTATGAGCGAAATGATATCGGGCGAAAAAATAATCTATTCGCTTGATTGGGGCTTGTTTAACTGTTTAAATATTGTTCAATCCTTTTAAGGCCCTCTTCAATTTTGCCAATATCTAATGCGTAGCTTAAACGTATTCTTCCGGGCGCGCCAAACCATTCACCTAAATAAGTAATAATCTTATATTTTTTATACAATGTCCAGACAGCATCACGCGAATTTTTTATTTTTGGCAGGACATAAAATGCGCCTTCGGGTTTCCATAAGTCTAAACCCAGATCCTGCAGGCCTTTGCAGATAACGTCCCGCCGTTCTTTCCAGATTTTTATCTGGGATTTTGTATACTCCAGCGGAGCTTTTGTTGCTTCATAAGCCATCTCCTGACCGATTATGCTTGTGTTCATCGAAGAATGTGTTTTTATCTCAACTGTTTTATTGATTATGTTTTGGTCATTGGAATATAAATAGCCAACCCTAAAACCGCACATGGCAAATGTTTTTGAGAAGCTGTTTATTGTCACAACATGCGGCCCGCTTAACATGTAATTCTCCCTGACATAGATTAGATCTTTATAAACTTCGTCTGATACGATCGTTATGTTAAGATCAGCGCATAATTTTTCAATTTTTTTGAGCGTGTTTATTTCCTGAACCCTGCCGGTCGGGTTTCCAGGTGAATTAATCAGGACAATCTTGCAGCCTCTTACTTTATTGTCAAAATCGTCAAACATGATTTTACCTTCAACTGTATCGGTAAATACCGGCTCA
This sequence comes from Nanobdellota archaeon, assembly GCA_043818675.1. Taxonomy (GTDB): domain Archaea; phylum Nanobdellota; class Nanobdellia; order Woesearchaeales; family DATDXC01; genus JBDRFR01. Next base: position 2,202 of record JBDRFR010000142.1, on the reverse strand, counting down.
AAAAAATTTAATTTAATTAATTCAGGGTATGAATAATAATAAGGCTTATGCACCAAAATCTTATCTTTTGGCTTGCAGATAGCTCGAAATGTTAAATCCAATGCTTCAGAGGCGCCGTTAGCTATAACAAAATTATTTTTGTCTGAGCCTTTGAAATCTTTTGTTAAAGCGTTTCTAAGGTTTTCCTGGCCCTGGACTAATCCGTATTTAAACTGCCGATAATCTTGCAGAATCTTAAAGACACGCTCTGGCGGGGGCAGATCAGGTTGGCCAGACCCGAAACTAATAATGCCGTTACCTTGAACGCCGATAAACATTGATGGGCTTGTAAGCTTGTTTTCCATATCATATCACCTAATCAGAACAATGAAGAATTCTAGTCCGCTGTTGCGGTTTTTTTGTTCATATGTTCTGAATTAGTAAGCTTATATTTAAATCTTATGGATATTTTTGGCACTGTTCAAAATCCTGAAATTCGCTATCCCAATCAGAGCAGAATTCAGGGGTATTACGTGAATTTTCGGGAAGGATTTTCTGTCATTACAATCTGAAATATCCTATGGAAAACTTTGCGTAATTGGAGTATCTTGAATTTACTCTTACTTCTGCAAAATGTATCAATTAAAATCTGACGTGAATCTGAAACAAAGTTTGCAAAAGCCAGTTCGGATTTAAAAAGATGACTTTTTCAAAGTTCTCTATGATTACATCGGTGTATTAAGCCCAAATTCTAATATAACCTCTATCTAGGATAATCCTAAATGGAGGGAGGTACAAATTCCACCATGAAATGTTGTTTTAAAACACAAAATTTAATAATGACCCAATCTAAGAACTGCGTATGGAAACCTTGCCATCCTTACAATGGCTGAGAAAACAGAACTTGTATGGTCAATGTAATATCCTCAAATCAACATTAAAGAAGGTGTTTTCTAATTGTCTGGCTGTTAAAGATGAAAAAATACTGGTTGTCGGTGATAAAGGTTATTTACGAAGCCACGTATCTTCCTTGCTTGCAGGTGCTTATTACCTTGCAGCTGATGAGTTAAAATTAAATGCAAAACTCATAATCCAGAATGTTAAGCCCCGCGGCCAAAAAGCTGATGATGATCTGATTAATGCTTTAACAGACCTTGAGAATGGCAGTATTATCATTGTAAATTCTTCGGATAAATTGGGAAGCATTGGAGAAATCGGCAAGAGTTTCAGAAAGTATTGTCTAAAAAGAAAATTTAGATTTGTTTCAGCTTTAAGTCTTGGAGATCTGGCAACCTCCAAAGTTAATGATGTAGTAAGAGCAATAGACATTAATTATAAAGAATTACAGATACGTCAAAACCAAATTAAGGCGCTTCTTGATGACGCTTCAGAAATAAATATTACAACAGATAATGGAACCGATTTTTCAGCTGAGATAAAAGGCAAAATAGCATTATCTTCGGATGGTGATTATGCAATATCTGGATTAGGAGGCAATTTGCCAGCAGGTGAGGTTTACATTCCCCCAACGAATAATGTTGATGGTACAATAATAATAGATGGCAGCACAAGGAATCATAAGCATACAAACATTATAAAAGACCCAATAAAGATCATTGTAAAACAAGGCAAAATTGAATCAATAGAAGGTAAAGAAGAAGCCAACCTTCTTAATCGCACCTTAGACTGGGCATCCCATCATTCAAAAAGGCCGGGTGGTATACGGAGAATAGGTGAGATTGGAATAGGTTTTAACCCAAACGCCGACATTATCGGTAGTACATTAGTTGATGAAAAAGCGCTTGGAACTGCTCATATCGGCATTGGCTCTAACTATTGGTTTGGCGGAGATATTTATGCAATAATGCATCTTGACCAAATCTTTAAAAATCCTAAAATTGAAGTAGACGGTAAGCCACTTTTTTAGGAATAAAAATGCCCAGGGCAAAAACATTAGGGGGGGATTTTAACCTGGGCAAAGAGAAACTCTTTACTACCCATAAGTAATCATAACTAGTATATAAATGTTTCGATTTTTATTAACTTTTAAGTGGTAAAAATACTTCCTTTTTTAAATTAGGGGGCAACTACTAAGCCCATGATAAAATCCTAGAATTATGTTGCTTTAGAGTCCCTATTAGAGTATGATAGACATTCTGCACATTCTTTCTCCATGTTTCTATCACACTCAGGATAATACAATGGTTTTTTATCCCATCTTCT
>JBDRFR010000141.1:0-2101 GCA_043818675.1 Nanobdellota archaeon | reverse complement strand
TGCACGGTTTTTGCAGCATCTTTGCTTTTTTCCGTGCACTTTTTTATCTCTTTACCATGTATATTTTACCGCTTTTTTCCCCTTTTGTCGACGACAATCTTGTCTTTTTTTAAACCAAATCTCCTTTTTTCAGCAGACCCTACAGTATATATCAAAAAGCCAATATTATAATACATTATAGCACATCAAGAATTGTAGACAGAATTTTTATTTTTAGGCAGGATATTTTTTGCTACTTTCGCATTTCGACAGGCTGTCCCCTCTGATTTTTTCTGTTTTTTTTATTCAATTGTATATTCCAAGATATTATTACGGCCGCCAAGAAGAAATGATCTAAGTTCTCCTTCACTATCTTGTCTAACATAGAAAGCCTGGAAATCACCCTCTAAAATCTCATGATAAAGAAGAACACCATCAACTGTGTGAACAAAAAGAATAGTTCGGTGCCAACCACCTCGACCTTTGAACAGGCTGATTATAATGTTTTTCTTTTCTGCCTCTTGACGTATATTACTCATTGCCACTGAAACTATTTGAAATTGTTTTTCTATAGGCACCGAAAATTTGGTTAATAATTCTAATTTTGGACCAAACATATATAGCTTTGTCGAACTAGAGAGGAATATACGCATGCCGCTACTTGAATTGCAAAGAGCAATCGTTGAATAATCAAAATTCAACTTTGTTGCATTTTGAATATCGCCATTGGCACTCATTAGTTGTAAATTATTCTCTTCATCAAGAAGAAGGGCATCGTTTTTTCCATCTCCATCAAAATCAGCCGTTTTTAAATCCCAAAGTGGTGACTTAGCCATCTTGTTTGTAATTTGTCCATTCCCTGGGTCAAAAAATAATAATCCTGCTCCTGAAACATACATCAGAATACGCTGCTTACCATCATCGCCAAAGTCAATTATACCTGGGGCAGTTGTGTGTTTAAATTTAGCTCTGTACTCCCATATCAGTTTTCCAGAAGAGTCAAAAAGAGCAACAGCAGGATCACCCCAAAGACCACTTGTTAAAAATTGAATAGTTGGAGAATCTTGCAATCGAACTACTTTAACATTGTAGACATTATCTTTTAAGAAACTAAAACATTTTTTATCTCTGACACATTCTGAGCAAAAACAGGCACCGTCAGATCCAGCGATTATGAGGCTTTTCACTACATCGTTCTCTAAAGTATCAAGATAAAAATCAGTAATGAGGTTAAGTTTTGGACAATTAAGTACGTTTTTTTTCTGAAATCTCAATTTATTAACAACAATTTTCCCTTTTTTAACCGAACTAGGAATAAAGCCACCGCCACAGCCCATTAAAAACAAAAATATTATTCCTGGTATTATCCAATGATACTGTTTTTTTATTTCCCTGCAAAACATGATAATCTCACAAACCCGTTTTTCGCTTTATGAAAAATTAACAATTATCTTAACTCAAAATCAGGAGGTGAATATGGTGGATTTTTAAATATTGGATCACCCATCATATGGCAAGCAATAAAACATGTTACTACTACTGCGTTGCATCCAGTACACTCAGGAGATGTACATGGATTTAGCCAAGATGCAGCTGTACAGTTATACTCCTCATAGCATCGATCATGTTGTTCACAGCATATCTTTTTACACTTGGTTTCAAAAATTTCCGGAACCACATCGCAACCAGGTTTTTGGGGAAATAACCCTTTTGGATCATTATTGTTTATTGGATTGTTTCTCACATATTCATAAACATGTAATAATTTTAAGTTAGTTAAGCTTAATATATTTACTAGAGTTTGAGTCTTACATTCAGTACAATTGTTTATTGAATTACTGTTCATAATATAATCTTCCAACAACGGATCCTTACTCAGGAACCTCCCCACAGATGCATCATAATACCTCGCCCGGTAGAAATACAGGCCTGTCTCTGCATCATATTCACGGCTTGTGTATGTATAGCAGTTGCCAATGGAGCTCGTATCTCGTATTGTAAGGTTGCCAAAGGAATCATAGGTGTATTTTTCTACTGCTAACTCAGTATTGTCCGTAAGCTCACTTACACTACCCATGCCATCAAAAGTATAGTAGTAAGTCGTAAGTGGTAAAGGGTAAGT
>JBDRFR010000140.1:0-31397 GCA_043818675.1 Nanobdellota archaeon | reverse complement strand
GAAGATTATAAGAAAATAAATTTAAAAAAACATTCTACAAATCCTGAATGGAATTATACCATTTCTTAAATGTGTTATTTTTTAAGTTGTTATTTATTTTTTATCAAGTTAAATTGGGCACATTATTCTGAAACAATTCCTAAGAAGCTTCTTATTTTTTAGAAACCTTATATTTCCATTTTTCATAAGCTTTAAATCCCACTCCAAGAGAGATATTTCTTTTTTAATCTGAGTGGCCTGCTCATCCATAGTATTATTCTCAAACATGAAAATCACATCACATTGTTTTTTTAAGGATTTACTTTTTTACTATCTTCGTATTTTTAGATTCCGCAAGCCCTCTTTAGGATAACTAAAATTGTTGGTTTTACAGATTTCATTTTTCTGCCTCTTCGGACTCGATTATACCATAGATGATACTCATTAAATAATTTACAGCGCTTAATATCATTCCTGACTTTTGAAATCCGCGTTTAATCATAACATCAAAATATATGCATGCGTGTATTAACTTAATATTAGTTCATAAATGTTTAGTAGAATAAATCAACCATTTTTCAATAATTAGTAAAATATATTAACACATCATTTATTTAATAGTACAAAAGAGGGTATATAATGTTAGAAATCATTCAATTAACCATTTTGTTTATTGTACTATTTGATCCACTTGCAAGCCTGGCGGTATTTTTTATCGGAACTAAAAATTTGAAAAATTCCGAACGAAAAAAAGTAGCCTTATATGCTGTATTATTGGCTGGATTACTATCTTACACCTGTCTTTTATTCGGAGATAGTCTATTGACCCTGTTAAATACTAATCTAGACAATATTAGGATTGCGGGAGGGATAATTCTGATCATACTTGGAATCAGAATGTCTTTTGGATATTCTCTTTTTAATAAAGGTATTAACAAAAATGACTCAGTTCATTCAATTGCAGCATTGATTGCCACACCTTTACTAACCGGACCAGCCGTGATAACTGCAATAATCGTATTAAAAAACGATTTTGGATTTTTTTCGCCTGCAATATCTATCCTAATCACTCTTATGATAGCATACCTACTTTTTTACAACTCTGAGAAGATATTCAAAATATTTAATGAAACAACCATCCAGGTTATTTCAACTTTTCTTGGTTTGATCACAATAGCATGGGGTGTTGGATTTTTAAGAGTTGCAATAGGGTTTTGATGGCAAAATAAACAATTTATACATGAACTCAGCCAGAATCTTCAATTGTATCACTGTCAATTCCATTTTTCGTGCATAAAAAATAGCAAAATCCCGTACATAATGTAACTATCAGCTGATTCTTATAAATACTAAAATAAATCAAAAATCCTAAGATTTGTTATCCCAACGGAGCAGAGCTCCGGGGTATTAAACAAATCTTCAAGACGGATTTTTGGTCATTACAACTTGGAAAATAATAACGATGTAAGCATCGGGGTATTAGACCCAAGTTGTAATAAAAAACAATAATCTTCTATTAAAGTATTGCTTGTTTTTTTGTAAATGTCAAAACACAGCTTCTTATACTCAATGAAAATAACTAATCTTCATCCCTATCTGAATCAAATTCATCATCATAATCTTCATCACTATACCTTAATTTCATACTGCTTTTTGCCAATTTTTTCACCTCATTTCAAATAAATTATCTTTGTTTGCCAATGCAACAGATTTTCTTGCCTGTTGTAATTGCAAAGACCTGTATTTTTCAGACTTTCTTTGTTCCCTATCAAAGATTTTGGTTTCCATTTTATCCTCGCATCATTTATTAGAAAACTCATCCATTCGATCATTCAAATTAATGCTAAAACTATCAGAAATTTCATTGAGCTCTGGGTTAAATCCTCGCTTTTTTGCAATCATTTTATTCAACCTTGATTAGCAAAACAATCTCCATTCCATGAGCCAAAAACCCCTGCCCTTGGCCCAAATACTTTTTTCATCTTTTTTTGTTGCCATTAGGCCACTTAATGACTTCAATATGCTTTTTCTCCTTTGTCAAGTATTTAAAATCAGTTTGAATACTACTCTCAATATTTATTTTCAAATTACCCAATCGTATTAATTGTCTAATAAACTAAATAAAATTATGGTTGAGAAAATCAATTTTTTTACTTAAAAAAATTACAAAAATTAACCGGTAAATTTACTTTTCCTGCTGCTTTAGGAAAAATTCATTTAGCGGAAACTCTTCCTTATTCATGATTTCATATAAAAGCCCAACTGGGCTTTGCGTAATAACTCTATCAACTGAAAATGTATATACTTTTTGAATTTCAATCTCATTAGAAAATTTAGTCTGTAGTTTAAGCAGATATTTGTCTTTTTGGTCATTATTTCGAAAACCCATTAAAAAAATATGCGTTGCCTTTGAATCAGAAATACGATAAGCATTAATTACGTATGGTATCTGTTTTATTCTTTCGGATATTTGGTCATCAGTATACTGGCTCCATACACAAGGGCACATCCGGATTATAAGCATTGACATAATATGTATACCTATCTTTTTGAAATCAATAATAGGCTGATATCCTATGACTAAGCCCATTTTTTCAAGTTTATTCCTAATCTTAAAAACTGCTTGAGGAGAAATTCCTATTTTTTTTGCAATTTCGGCATCAGGAATTTTAGCCTGTAAAATTATGCTTTTCAATACTTCTTGGTCATTTCTGGTCAATTTCGGATTATTAGGATCGGGTTTCTTCATTAAGACTAATTAACTATATAATCTATATAAATCTTACTTTAACTGGTGCTGTCAACTTTTAGGTGTTGGAAAAATAATGTTAAAAAATGCTTTATAAACCGGGCAAGCCTTACCTCACTTAAGTTGACAATGCCCTTTAACTTGACCATTTCTTAATAGGCTGACTTTTTTGGTAGAGATTCTCAACCAAAGAGTATCATCAGGTAAAATAAATCAACACAACCCTTAATTACCATGTTATATTAAAAATCCAAAAGGAAAATTAATTGGTCGGATAAAAATGTATTTTATGGATATTCTTAATTCAGGCGCGTATACCTGGATAGTCATGCCTATCTTAATATTTATTGCCAGGATTTGTGATGTGAGCATAGGTACAATTAAATTGATACTTATTTCAAGAGGATACAAATTCATTGCCCCTTTATTAGCTTTTTTTGAAATTCTAATCTGGCTTTTGGCAATCAGGCAAATAATGCTTAATCTAACAAACATATTTTGTTATCTAGCGTATGCATTCGGCTTTGCTTTTGGCACATTTATTGGAATGTTTCTAGAAGAGAAAATCAGCTTAGGGAAAGTAATTATCAGGATAATCACAAAAAAAGATGCGATTGAATTAGTTAAGTCACTTAAGGATTTAAAATATAAAACAACTATAATAGAAGGTAACGGTATTGACGGAAAAGTTAGAATGGTCTTTTCAATTTTAGACAGGAAAAATATCCCAAAGGTCGTTGACACCATCAAAAAATTCAATCCAACCGCATTTTATTCAATTGAAGATGTGAGGTTTGTAAATGACAGAATTGTAGAGAATAAACCGTATTTCTCCAATTTAATAAGTTTTTATAGAAAAAGCAAATAGTTTAGCTTTATAATAACATGTATACATTTACTAAAGCGGTGAATCGCAATAAGGACATATTGCAGAAAATCCTTTCACTACTGTTTTCTGCGTGATGTTTTTTTCGCAATGGCGACACCTTACCGTTTCCTCTCCACTTTGAATATCTTCGTTTTTCATTTAATTCTCTCGTATGTTTAAATGCGGTAGTAATTGGTTTAAAATGACGTATAAATTAGAAACACTACAAAAATCCCAGATTGTTTTTTCAAAAATCAACTTTCCCTTCATGGGAACCATAACATCTATTATTGCACGCGGCATATAGTCCAAATGTTTCAAAAGAGTACATAAAGGTTTGGTTAAAGAAACCAACTAATAATTTGTTATCAGTTGATAAAAAAATCCTCTTTTTAGTCTTAATCTTTCATTGAAAAATACATATTTTTTCTTTATAAAACTAAGACCGATGAATTACCCCTTACCTAAATCTCCAGCTATGCCTGAGGGGCTAGAAATTCTGATTTCTAAGCGGTTTGAATATTTTAACCTTCAGTCTAAAGAATTAAAAATTACCTCATAATTGAGGATTTATTATGTCCTTAAAAATTTCTTACGAAATTTCCAATACAATTAATAGAGAAAGGTAATTAAAATGTCAAAGAATGTAAAAACATAAAGAAAATACGTGATATATAGCAAAGTATATAATTATTCAAGCAAAATCGACCTGTCCTTTGCTTATTAATAGCAGACAACAATTCCCACTATAACATGTCTGCTACTATAATTTACAGTATATTAACAAAAATAATATCACCATCATCAAAAAATGCAATTGAAATAAAATCTGATAAGTGATTCGAATCACTACCGTCGATTTCTTATCAAAAAATTCAGAAGGTTACTTAAGCGGCATTTCCGAACTATCTGTAATTTTCTGTGTGCATTCTCTCTTGCTTTCCCAGAACACCCAGCACCCTTTACCAAACTCTTCCCATTTTATGCATTCTTCACAACAATCAGGTACAACTTCTTTTGCCATAAAATAAGTAAAAAAGAACTAATATAAAAAATTTACGGTAAAAAATTTTCCGGATGTTTTATTTTGTCTGGCAGATACTTATCGATAACATAATTAAGTCCCCATTTTGCAAGACTTTGCTGCTCACTTCTCACTTTCATCTCCTGCATTTGTTTCAGAGCTTTTTGCCATTCTTTATGATGCATAATAAAAGGGTCATTTTTTAATAGATCCTTTATTTTTTTAAAATCAACTTCTTTTAATGGATGTGTAGGTAGCTTATAATCAATAACATCCTGGGGTGTAACACCTAGAAATTTTGCCTGCGGCACGCAAAAATACTTATTAATATGTGCAGCATTCCCAGAACCAACCTTCAACGTTCTATATATTGATCCTATTCCGTATGGATCATTGTCAGCAAACACATAAACAGGTAATTTTTTAGCATCTGCAAGCCTTCTGATAAAGCGCCTACAGGCTCTTGTCGGCACACCACCCATTGAAATTAAGATACAGTTAGCATTTTTCCAGTATTTATGTTTAACAAGTCTTTGAAACATACCTGCTGTCTCTATTGCAAGGATAAATTTCGCTTTAGTTTCAAAATTAAGATGCTCAACAGAAATTGGAATGGAATATGCGCCTGATCCAAACTTTGTGCAGTCAATTCGTAACTCTTTTTTTGTTTCAGAATCCTTATCTATTACTACCAGTTGCCCTGCAACTTCTCCGCCTTTCTCTTCAGGAATAAATCCCATCTGTTCCCTATTAACCATAAGCATGGCTTCCACATCGTCCATTACTGTATCTGACTCTGGTTGTTCATTAAACATTGCATCTCCCCAATTTTTAGAGATATAATATGCTTCTCTTTTTGATGCAATATCATCTGACTTGATAAGCTCTTTAGAAAGCGACATCATTCTAAGCGTTTGCGCAAAAGTCCTGACTGTCCCTGCTGTAAGCGTCCTTTCTTTTTTTTTTCCAAGCAATTCAAAATATCCTTCTTTTGGATCATACTTCACATTAGATAGCGACCTAAGCGGCATGTCCAGATCGGGCTGCTTTTTCTTAAGAATTTTATGATATACCCCTAAAGCAATAGCTTTAATCTCATCCAGAACTTGTTGTTTCATTTTTCCACCCCTGTTAATGTCGCTTGTTTTTCTTCATGTTTTGGATCTTCGTCTTCAGGATTTTCTTCTTTTCCAATCTTTGCAAGTTCCTCATCATAATCAGGGTTATTAATTTCAATTTTTTCCAGCTTTCCTCTTCTCTTCTCAAGAATCACTTTCAGTAACTCTTTAACTTTTTCCCCTTCAGAATCTGTGTATCCTACCAGCTCTTTTAAAGCATCAGCCACATGCGGAATATATGTTTCAATATAGTCCCGTTTAGCCCCCTCAATCTGGATCCTCTTCTTCTTATGGATAAACATGCCAAGTTTTCTTCCGCATTCCTGAAGCGCTAATTTAATCTCTTTAATGATCTCAGGATAATGAGCAATAGCTTCCTTGCTTTCTGACGTAAACGGCACCCAGACAGAGCCTATATGTATTGCAACTGCAACAGGCCCGATCGGAAGCGACCCTTTGCTCTGGCTAAGGCCGTAATTTCTCCATGCTGTACTCATCACAGACTTGGTAACAGCGCACGCGCCCTGCTGGTAAAGCAAAGGCACCCTGTTTGCATACCTGTAAATTTTAATAGAATCGTCCCCTGTTAACTCTCCTCCATAAGCAATTCCAACTTCTACAATGAACGGATTCCCGCGATAAACAGACGGAGGCCTTGTAGTAGCGCAATAAAACTCGGCATTAATTTCCTTTCGAAGCCCCTTCTCCAGAAGCTCTTCACCGATAGGGCTTATGCAATCTGTCGGAGGCGCAATAATTTTTGTTTTGATAATACCCTGATGCAGTTTTTCTGTCATTTCTCGATTAATCTCTTTAGGTTTAGTGGTTGTAAGAAGCGCTGCATTTTCACAAATTTGTTTGGCAGTCCCTGGCCCCACCCTGGAAAATTCCTGTGTTAAGAACGCCTGAAGTGTTCGTGCATCTGAAATCTTTAACATTGACATTAAAATACCAAGCTCAACACCGTACGGGTGCGGCTTGATTTCAACCGGGAGTTTTGGTAATTGGTCTGTGGCTCTTGAAAAGATTATTTGGTCAGCTTTTGGGTTTGTGTAGATAATTTGCACGTGCGGATTGACTATTGCTGTTTGTTTTAAGTATTGATCAATAGACTGTGACCCGCCCAGGTATGACCCTTCCAAATCAAGCTCAATTCTTGTGCCATGATCTTTATCCCACTCAATCACTTCTTCTTTTACAATCTCTGGCGCATTTTTTTGAGTATTAATTTTAAGCTCGTAATAGTGGGCTGGATTTGTTTTGCTGATCCTTGACTTAATCCGTGCAGATTTGCCTGTAGTAAGCTGCGCATACAGTACTGATGCAGATATTCCAATACCCTGCTGACCTCTGGATTGTGATAATTTAAAAAATTTTGAACCGTATAAAAGCCTGGCAAAAATCTGGGGTATTTGCTTTTTAACAATTCCTGGCCCGTTATCTTCTACAATAACCCTAAACCTATCATTCCCCATATCAATAAGTTCTACTGAAACTTCAGGCAAAAATCGTCCTTCTTCACACGCATCAAGACTATTATCAACTGCTTCCTTAATAGTTGTCATGAGAGCCTTTCTTTTATTATCAAAACCCAGTAAATGCCTGTTTCTTGAAAAGAATTCAGCAATTCCAATTTCTCTTTGTTTTTTTGCAAGTTCAATTGCTATTGGCGTTTCAGTCATTTTCTCCTAAAACCTCTTTTCTTTTTATTTCTCTGCGTTTTTTTTCTAAAAACTTATAAACATTTGCATGTGTGCTTCCTTTTAACAGTGATTCCACAGCTTGTTTTGCGATCAAAGCATACTGAACAGTGCTAATTATGGATATTGTTTTGCCATATACTGAAACATAAGATTCGGACAATTCCTCAATAAGCCTACGGGACTTTCCTTCTTTTCCTATAACTCTGCCTTTGAGCCTTAAAGCTGATTCCTGAGATTTACCTGCATAATCTCGAACATCAACTATTTCAAACACATAATCTGGTTTCAGTAAAAGTTGGGCAATGTCTGGATTAAATCCCCTGCCTATTGCCCTAATAATCTCTCTTGCTGTATAAAGGCCGATTGCATCATTACCTAATACAAAAACATCGCCTTCTTTTGAATCAATTTCTAGTTTAGTTTTTGTTTCTTCTTCTAAGCGTTTCTTAACTTCACCGTCTTTTCCTATTAATACAGCCACCCTATCCTTTGGCACTTTTAGCTCATATCGAAATTCCTGCATGTTTTTGTGGGTATGCCACATCTTTTTAAATGTTTTCAAATTCCGACAGTTTTATATAATTTAATTACAATATTTAGCTAATTATGAAAAAAAAGAGGCATTTGTTACTCATAATATTGATATTTCTTACAGTCCCCGCCTATGGCCAGTCCGATCTTGAAAATTTTAATCAGGAAAACTTAATTATCGCCCCACCGCCTCCACCCATAGAAACCCCACAGTACATTGTCCGCTTTGAGTTAAGAGAATACAGTACTAAAAATTTAATATCTGATATCCATATTGAAACAGTTATACAAAACTTAAACACCGGAGATGAAATTCAAACATTAAAGTATGTAAGCGAAAATGGTATTTTATCTTTTGATTTGATCCCTTCCAACTGGATCATAAAACTCAGAGTTGACAAACTTGACACAACGGGCAAAGACTACTTCCAACAGAAGGAATATAGTGTCGATAGATCTATTAATGAGACTTTATATTTATTGCCTGTAGGGTCTCTACGAGGCACGGTTTATGATAACGAAAAGGTCGTACAGGATGCACTGATAAAATTTGACTGTTTAGGCCAGTACGGCCAGATTGAGGAAATAAAAACTAACAATTTTGGATCTTTTGCAAATTACTGGCTTCCGATCGGATCCTGTAAGATATCAGCAATTTCTGGTAAAAAAATGGGTTATCAAAACGTATTAATCGAACAGGGCGGATTGACTGATACAGAAATTTTACTAACCCACGGCGTTGCTGTTGATAATAATTGGGTTTACATTTTAGCTCCTGTTATTTTGGTATTCGTTTATTTTTTTATGCTTAAAAAGCCGGTTTCAAAAAAAGTGTTAATTAAAGAAGACGTATTAAAAGAAAGGTCATCTGACATTATAAAAACAGTATCTGAGAAAGAAAAAAAGATTATTGAATTTTTATTGAAAGAAAAAAGCACTCAATCTAAAATTAAAAATGAATTGGCTATTCCAAAAACAACTTTAGCAAGACTTCTTCAGGGATTGGAACTCAAAAACATTATTAAAGTTGAAAAGGTCGGAAAACTCAAAAAAGTGGAATTAACAGTCTGGTTTCTGGGCAAAGAAGAATTGGACTGTAAATAACTCCCCTTTTAAGTTTTGGACCATGAATAACGCCCTTTACCATTTACAGTCCGCCCAAATTTTATATATTTAGTTCATATTCACATACCTTATCAAATAAAGTCTTGCTTTATTTGCTGTGTAGATTTTATCTACACCCCCCATTTTTTTGAGGGTTGGCTTCAAATTAACTGGAAGTCTAATAAGGAATTTAAATAAAAAAGGAGAATACCAAAATGATGCAAGAAATGAATGAAATGTTGATTAAAATGATCATAGAAAAGTTTGACAAATACGGATTATATAAAATAATTAAAGGTGGTTAAAAAATGGAATCAAAAAAAATAAGCATAATTGAAGATAAACGGATAATAAAATTTGAACAGCTACAAAATCAGGATATTTATTTATGGAGGGATGAAGAATGAAAAAGATAATACTATTTTTAATACCTTTACTATTAGTGGGGTTGGTAAACGCTGTTAGTTTAAGCGATTATCCTAATATGTTCTTACAAGATGGTTCAATAAATTGCGTTATCGTTGTTTCAGATAATGCGCCGGCAGAAGATGTTATTAGCGCCACAAATATTGCATCATCTTTACAATACATACCAAATAACAATAGAACAATAAAAAAAGTATCTATAGGTTCCATTAAACTTGTCTCAGAAATTGGAGATATTAATGCTCAGAACTTAATTCTTGTTGGAATGCCAAAAAGTTATTCTTCAAATGGTAATTCAATAATTGACAAATTTTACACAGGTCAGATAAATGAAGGTTTTATCAAAATAATCCAAAACGGAAATCGTTATGTTTTGATTGTTACTGGCACTTCACGCGTGAATGTTCAAAATGCCGCTTCTGTTATGGCCAATTATAAAGATTATATTTTTAGCGGATCAGAATATAGTATAACAAGCACAGACGAAGACATTATCATTATGGAACATGATTTTAAAGGTGTTTTAAGAGAAAGTGAATCAAAAGTTTACTCTGCCAAGGGTAAGGATTTTGAAATATACATAAGAGACATATCCGGGTCTTCTGCTGAACTTGAGGTTAACGGCCAGCGTTTTGATTTATCTTATGGAAAGATAAGAAATTTGCCTGACGGTAGTAAAATCCAAAATATCGGCATATTTTCCAAGAATGTAGAGTTTGCCTTTAAAGCAAGTGAAAGCTGTTATGATTCTGACGGTGGAAAAAATTATTACGAAAAAGGACATATTACAAACCGCGGTATTGACGTTCCTGATTATTGTATTGATTCAAAGAATGTAAAAGAATTATTTTGCAGTAACGGAAACGCTGCCGAGATCAGTTATTATTGCCAATATGGTTGTAAAGACAGCGCATGTAATAAAGCAACTCAATGCACCGATTCTGACAGCGGAAAAGACTATTATGTTAAAGGAGCCATAACTTTTAAAGGTATTACAGTTTCTGACTATTGCACTGATCCATCCAATTTAAAAGAAAGGTATTGCAGTAGTACCGGAGCATCAGAAATATTATATTATTGCCAATATGGCTGTGAAGACGGTGCTTGCCTAAAGACTACTGGCTGTTATTCTAATGCGCAATGTAAAAACTATCAATTTTGCGAATTAAATGGCTGCGGTTCGGAATCAGGCCAATGTATTAATATACCAGATGTATGCGCTGCAAACTATGATCCGGTATGTGGATGTGACGGAAAAACCTATTCAAATGATTGTGGAAGACAGGCCGCCAAGGTTTCAAAAATGAATAACGGCGTATGCAAAGAAAAGATAAGATGCTCTTCTGATTCAATAATAGGTGATGCTAACGGCGATAATAAAATAACTCCCGAAGACGCAAAACTCGCAACCGACGTTTACTTTGGCAGGATAGAAAAGCCAGATAATATTTGTTGTATAGATGCTGACGACAGTAATTCTGTTACACCTCAAGACGCACAGTATATAACCAATTATTACATGAACAATGGCAAAGAAACAGGAATAGTTGGCAAAATATGCGGCGTAAAAAAAGACTGTATTGATTCAGATGGAGGACAAAACCCATATGTAAAAGGAAAAATTAGTTATAATTTACTATATGAGGAAAAATACCATTATGAGTATTGGGACATTTGCTCAGGTAATAAAGTATTTGAAGGTTATTGCGATAGTAATGATAAAGCACAAAGGATATACATTGACTGTCCTAATGGTTGTGAAGATGGTGCCTGCAATAAAGAAGATATTACGGTCGTGCATTTAATGGTTGTTGACGATAGGTCTCCTGCAGAAGATGTTATTATAATAACCGATGTTAGTTCATACATCAAAAAAGATTATGGTTATCAGGTATTGTCAAAACTTAACAGCGAGGTATCAAAAAACGATTTAGACAATCGTGTAACCCTTTTTGTTTACAAAGGACAAGCTTTGATAATTGTCGGTGCTCATTCGCCTTCTCACCATGTAGTTCTAGCAAACAAAATATCAAATTATTTGTTAAGCAAAAGGCAGATTAAAGCTATACAAAAGATAAGTTCTGATATTGTTAGTGACGACTTAAAAGAAGCCTTGGACTGTGACAATGTCTGCAAAAATATTGGAACAGGCACTGAAGGCTGGTACGATTCTTGCACAGGAAGATTGATAGAATATGCAAAGTGCGGCGGATCAACCACCCAGATTTTTACTTACAGTGCTTGCGTTGATGGAAGTGATTATATTAATATTCATGGATCAACTGTTAATATTGACCATAGAAATTATATGTCCATTGGCGAAGGCACAGAATGTGCAGCTCTTGGTAATACAAATCGTAATGGCTATGCTTATGGAGATTTGAGCGGATGTGCTCAAGTAACATTAACTGGAAAAACTGGTAGAGGTAGTATTGAATTATTAGAAAACACTCCGCCATTCAAAGTCCTTCTGGACGACGATAATGCAGAAGGTGCATCCAACTATAAATTTGAACTAAGCTGTGTTTCAAACAATGGCTGTGAAGCAGTGTGCAAATATATAGGTACAGAATCTGAAGGACTGTACGACTCTTGTACAGGAAGAGTAATCAGATACACCCAATGTGGCGGATCCGAAAGAATCAAAACCTATTTAAACCAAAAATTCGAGTTAAAAGAAAATCAAATAGCTGAAATTGTTGATTATGACGGTTTAGAAATAAAGCTTAATGACATAATTATTGAATGTTCATCATCTCCTGTTGGCACAAATTCAGCAGGTGTCGGATGCAAGGTTATTGGTACACATGTAGAAGTTTCACTTCATGATACTTGTGAAGATACACTTAACGTTGATACATCAATCACTGAGTGTGGCATTACTGGCACAGGTTTTATTATTGAAACCGGAGAAACTAAGAAAGTTTTTGGAACAGAAATTACTTTATTAGACGTAAATCACGATTGGACCCTTTTTGTTGTTAAAAAAGAACTTCAAGAAGATTTGGTGGATATTATGATTCAACCTACACACCAGACCATATTTTATGGTGATCGTGCTGATTATAAAATAACCATAAAAGATAAGCACCCTATGATAACTTGTACGCATGGAACTAATTGTCCTGAATCTATGTATCGATATGAAGTTAGCGTAAACAACCTTCCTTTCAACAAAAAGTATGACAAAACAGTATACGTTAACGCTGGCGACTATACTTCAATACAATTATCTATATATCCTTATGGTATTGTTGAAGAAGTAAAAGAAGAACAAACTTTGATTGAAGAAAGTGCTGTAGCCGACATTACTGGACAAGTGATTAGTACAACTGAAAGTAGCGAACTGGAAAGCACAAGCTTAATTGAACCGAAATTAGTGAAAATTAAACCCATAATAGAAGAAACTATGGCTTCTGAAGAGGTTATTGATTCTGGTATAGTATATAGACATTATAACTTTAACGTGAAAGTCCAACTTTCAAATAATCCAGAAGTATCTGACACAGCATACGCAACATTAACAATTCAGCCTAAGGTTATACCCCCTCCATTCCCAACCGACACAATTGATATCAAGCTATATAAGGGTTGGAACTTGATAAGTTTACCAGGTAAATTGGTCAACTTCGAAAAGGATGGTTGTGTTCTTGACAAAAAATTGCTTGGTTTTGTGTTTATAAAAGAAAAACAAGAGTATGTAACCCTTCAAAAAGCCAATGAAATTCTTGGCGATGATTTCAGAGAATACCTGGCAAAGAACGCCTTTTGGATTTATAGTTACAGCGATTGTAAGCTTAAAGCTAAAATAAGTTTGGACGTATCCTTTCAGGGAGTAAACTTATACCAGGGTTGGAACTTAGTGCCAATAACTGATGACATGGTTGGGGGGTACTTAAGCGATATTAAAGGTGACTGTAACTTTGAAAAGATATTCAAATGGGCTGCACAAAGTCAATCATGGGAAGCCATTGATGAAAACTATAGTTTTTATGAAGTCAGTTACGGCTTTTTGGCAAAAGTTAGCGATTACTGCACCCTGGACGGTGTTACCATTTTGGAACCACCAGCAATGCCAAGTGAACAAAAATGAAAAAAATTATTTTTTTACTTTTTGTTTTGACACTGCTTATTAACGGGTGCAAGGATCAATGCAGTGTTAATTTGTACACATCGGACGAAAAATGCTGTAATTATATCTGTGACAAGGCTTGTGAAAATGGTTATATAGAAGGGTCATGCCATTGTGAATGTGCCCAAAGCAGTACTCCTGCTGACACTTCAGATAGTGATGAAGACTTAAACCTTGACGCTATCTTTGATGACTCAGATGATGTTACACCGCCACCTATACCAATATGAAATAAGCTGGAATACTGATAATTAGTATTGGTGTTATAGCAGGGATTATAACGGCCCTATGGGATTTTGATACTATTCTTATCGGTATTGGTATGTCTACGCTCTCACTAATATACTGAGATTATATTATAAAAAAAAACATAACAAAATTTCAAAAACAGGGATTATCATTTCACTAATTGGTTTATTTGTTCTAGTGATTTTCGCTTTAATTACTGCGGCTTATTGTTTTCTGCCCATGCTTTCCATATATAGAGAATTACGCTAATTAGTTTTATATTTATTTTATCATTTATTACGTTATTCCGACGCTATTCGATTATTTGATAATTGTGGTAAATTAAATCAATCTCCGCAATTATCAATACCAACACGAACCGATGTGTATTATTATATTTTTTAGGGGTACAGTTCCAGCAGGAATTTTGGATGGTATAGAATTATTGCTGTTTATTGTATTGCTCAACAATACCTTTCATTACTAACTTTTCATCTATTTCCAATCCATTCTTCTTAAAAAAATAAATAACATTCTTAACATCCCTTTGCAAAAATTCCCCGTACCTTGGATTTCTATTAGTGCTGCACTGAGAGAAATCAATAAGAACCGGCTTTTCATTAAAGTTTAGTATATTAAACGAGGATAAATCAGCATGCACGAGTTCTGCCTTATACAATTTTTTCATATTGTTAACTATTTCGTTAAAGAACTTTCGAAGATTTTGTGGAACCTTATCCTTGAGTTTAGGAGCAACCATTCCATCTTCACCTATAAACTCCAATACCAAAACATTGTTCTTAAACAAAATAGGTATTGGAACATTAACACCTGCTTGTCTTGCTTTCATTAAATTTCTGTATTCCCTTTGGACCCAAGCAAATATTATTTTTCTCTTCTTTCCCTTTAGCCCAGTATATCTTGGATCCTCTTTGATATAATCATACATTACGTTAAAATCGCAAGATTCAAGCCTGTAAATTTTAATCATTACCCTGCCGTCACCTTTTTTGGCAGAAAATATATTTGCTTCTTTTCCTATTGATATTGGGCTTTCAAGCCCGTCAAAATGCCCTTCAGAAATAAGTTTGTATAGTGTTCTGTTCGTAAACTCATCAAAAACATTATGCATCACTTTGAATTTGTCCGGAACTCTTCTTGGTCTTTTGGGCATAACATAACATATTACACACTGATTATATAAACCTTATTAAATCAGGGCATTGACAACTTAAGTGAGGGCTTACCAGGTTTATAAAACAAATTTAAACAATATCTTGCTAACACATAAAAATTGACAATACTTTAGATCGTTATTTTTTTACAGGTGTAAATAAAGCAACTGTTGACTGGTTAGGATCATCTGTGGACCATAGATCATTGGATGAGTGAATCTGTTCTGTAAAAAATTTTTTGGCTCTGCACTTGACCCGACCATAATACAAAGAAGCAAAATATGCTGCAAGCGTATCAAGCATTTCGGATACTATTGAAAGTTGAGCTGCGCCAAACTTATCATTAAGTTCACCATCATAGCTCATTGCAACAGCAAGGTGTTTGTCTTTAACTTTCAGATGACTCATCAGATATTCAAACTCCAAAACCATATCCTGCGTGATAATGTGGGGTGTTAGATCAGAAACCATTATTCCCCCTCTTTGGTCGGACATGCTTCCAAGTGTTTTAATAGGATTATCCATAAAATCTGGATCCAATCCAGCCATACTTTCCAATAATTTAGTCAATCCCTCAATTTCAACAAGATCATTATATGTCCCGTTCATTCTGATTTTAACAGTGATATCCTCATATTTTCGGATACCTTCTTGTTTAATGAAATCTGCAAGATCACTTTTCATGCTGCTGCAATCTCCATAAAAAATACCGTCAAAATTTTTTGCCACTTTATCATAAGTGAGATAACAATACTCTGGTTCTGGAATCCATATTTTTTTTTCTATACCAGCTGCAAAAGCCTCAAACCCAATTTTTTTTGGCTTAAGTTCTAAGGGTGGATATTCTGAGACTTGGCCTTTTAGTTTTTGAGCATACCCTAATATAAAAGGTTGGGCATACGAAACCTGAACCTTCCTACTCAAAGTACTTGGCTTGACTATAATAGGCATATCCGTTTTAATCTCTATTTTTGGTAACGGCAAAGAATAACTGGCTAAAAGCCCTGTATGAAAATCATTATCATCATGATAATTTGTTATTGGTAAGAATAAATCTTTATGCCTATAAGGCGATTTTGCCATTTGTTTTTGGAGTTTTTCAAGAGAAAATATTGCAACAGCAACACTTATAACACCCTCTGAGGAAAATTCCAACGATTGTTCTATCTGCTCGCTATGGGCTACACCATAGTCTTTATCAATAAATTCATTAAATTTAGATAATCCCTGAACCATTGGAAAGACACCAGGGTACCTTTTTCCACTAACATGATCATTAATCCCGTAAGAATTCAATAGAGATCTTACGTCAGGAAAACCCGAAGCTATGTTTGGAATGCCTGCCCTATTACATACATATTGAGCAAGTTCTCTTTTAAAATTTTTCATTTGGTTCATACAAAATTAATTTTTCCTAAACGCATATAATGTACTGGTCTCGCCATTAAAATCAAGGCTCTTTTCTAAACAGAATCCATTCCTTGCTGATTCTTTCAGAATCAACCCTCCCTGATCTATAGGCGCATTAAAGATAAGATAACCTCCTTGATTCAGTAATTTACCTGCAGCAGAAAAGAATTGATCAATCTTTTTTTCAAAATATGCCCCGTATTGCGAATGAATAACATCCACTTTTCTAATCCCTTCTTCTAGTAACTTGTCAATATCTCTAGCTGCAAGACCACTAAACTCTTTTACACCCTCGGGCAGGCTATCGTGCCAATTAGTCAAGTTTGTAAAATATATATCAACTGTTTTACCAAGATCTGACGAAAAAGAGTCTGTTATTTTTTTAATGCCGATTGGGCTATCTGACCTAAAACCTGCATATCCTGCACCAACTTCCAAATACCCTACTCTGCCTTTCTTTTTATGAATATCATTAACAATATCTAGAATGTCATATCCTAAGTGTTCAGCAAGCTTAAATGACCCTCCACTCGAAGTCCAGCTTCCAGAGGATAAATATGACCTTATAGCCAGCATAAGGCTTCCTGTTTCACCATATATTGTCTTTAAGTATGAGATTGGTTTCTTTCTGGAAGGAACTTTTACATTTGGAGACAGCCTTTGAGCTTGAATATCCCTATAAACCCCCATAATAGTCTCTTTCTTCAGATCTGAAAAATCAGGATCAGTGTGATCAAGATTTCCTTTAATTTTGGCTAAACATCTATCAAACTTTTCTGACTCTTCTTTATTTAAGCCCTTAATTATGCTTCTTAGTTGTCTCATCTAATCACCTAGGTAATGCATTTATTTTTGATAAAAAAGTATAGTACCTTGTTTGATCTGATTCGGATTGATATCATCGCCTGAAATAATCTTACCACTGGGAAGCCTATAAAATGTGGAAGAATCATCCCACTTATTGCCTGCTATCCTGGATACGCTTCGATCTTGAGTAACCCGGCCGCCGTAGATATATCCTGTCAACAATTCTGTATTTCTGGGTAGGTGATCCAAAAAGTATTTTCCAAGTTGTGTGCCTGTCCTAACCCTGCCATCTGGAAGAAAATAGATTGTAGTGCTTCTGTTGTACTCTTTTCCAACAATCTTCCATGCAGTGTCTATCCCGGTGATTTTTTGAAAATATTCAATATCATCCGGTCTGCTCTCCCCAACATCCATAGCTACTTTTGTTCCAATTGGAATATTACCCCAGTCTTTTATCCTATCACCAGAAATGGACTGACCATCAGGAAAAGTATAGACTGTTGATGGGGAATTATGTTCAGCTCTAGCAATTGTCCAAGCAGAAACACCTTGTGTAATCTTATTACCAACACTTGCAAGCATAATCGGTTCAGCAGATGTTCTCTTCCCGTACAATACATTATTAAGACCTGCATCTGCAACTCGTAATCTTCCGGCTTTAACATCAGGGTCATAAGCTGGTTGCGCTGTAAGCCCAAGTTTTTTCCGAAAATTTGGGTCTGCAAAATACATACCACATCTCTTCCGGCCTCTATGATTATATCTATGCCACCTGTTTGGTGTACCATAAGCAACCATAGAATGAGGTAAAACATTATCATCAGAGATCCCATATACATTCTGTAACTCTGCAACCAATTGTTTAACAGCAGCAATCTGCTTTGAATTTATAGGTTTATTATGATAACCGACCACTTCAATCCCAACAGAATAATTATCCAGGTTAGTTCTGCCATTCCACATGCTTCTCCCTGCATGTCTTGCAACCCTATCTTTTCCGATTATTCTAGTAACTGCTCCGTCAATATTGACAAGATAATGCGCCTCACCGTACCTTTTCAGTTTGTTTAATGAGCTTGTGTAAGATCCCTCTGTAGTGTGCAAGATAATAATATCAGTTAGCAGCCTTCTCTTTCTTTTTGCGTTTTTTGGACTAAAATCACTATTAATACTTAGTGCAGCTGCAGCTTCAGATAAAAATACTGACGGCATAGCTGCGACTGCTAGCATACCTTTAAGGAACACCCTTCTATCAATCTTTTTCAACACAACATCAATTGAATCTGTCATAGTATCTATCCAGCATTCCCCATTAATTGTTTCCCATCATTGAATTATCTTTTATAACCATCTGTTGCCCTTTGCATTACTGCAATTTCATTGTTTGATACATATTTATCAATATCTGGATGTGCCAATAAGCTTCTAACTGCAGCCAAGCATAGTTTATCTTCTAGCTCCTTATCTCCATTAAAAAATAATGTACCTGCCATAATATCATGAACCTCCGCCCCAAGCTTACTGCCATCAGCTTTTTCCACATATAAGCAATCAGATGTTCTCTGGGTTAATCCGCCAATAACACTTGGCGCTGTGCGTTGTTCAGCTGGATGGTAAGCATAACCTATCCTAAAAAGACATTCTTCATCCACAGGAGGACAGTAAGAATAAAATATAGTCCTTGAAACCCTATTCTTAATATTTCTTTCTTTGGCTATTCTTCCATCCAGATAAGATATATTAATGGATTCTAATCTAAAGCCATCATTAAATTCCAGCCCCAGATCAAATACCACGGAAATGGGGTCTATAGCAGATTTATCTGTAAATATTTTTCGAGTATTTTCTCTTGAATAACTGCCAAAAACAGTAAAGGAGTGCCCTAAATTACCTAAATTATAAAAAAATACTGGATTCTCTTCTGAATCGTCCAGTGTACATTTGTCAAGATTATTGCAGACGGTTCCAATTGAATCTAATAAAAACGCATTAATTCTTCCATGATATCCTTCTCTCAGGTAATTCCTTGAAGAATTAACAATATTTTTTACATCTTCAATTGTCCCTTTTCTCCCAATATGCTTTGCTCCTTTAAGTCCCCTATCAAATCCGCCTTGTATCAGATAAGGCTTATCTACTGCTGCATTTACAGGCGCTGTTAACGCAGTGCCAAGTCCTGCAACACCTGCTATTTTCAAAAAAAATCTTCTGCTCATCAAAGCTTTATGCACCATATGACCACCCAATTAGTTATTATCCTATAGTAACAATTACCCATTATATATACATTTTGTGTAAATTATTTACATATGTAAATATTTAGAAAAGTTTAAATAAGCCAAAGCAATTACACCAATACATGAAAAGAAAACTTGTCCAGCACGGCCCGTCCACTTTAATGGTTAGTCTGCCCAGTAAATGGATAAAGATGAACAAATGCATGAAAGGCGATGAGATAAACATAGATGAAGATAAAAATATATTAACCTTAAGCCCGAGCAGTAATTTTAAGCCATCCAAAAAAAAGATGGACATATCGCTTGATTCTGACTATCAGAAATTCATCAGGCACGCAATAACCCTTGCTTACCGGATAGGTTATGATGAGATTAATGTTGAGTTAAAAAACCAGACACAATTCCAACATATAAAAGATATTATTTCCAGATTGTTAATAGGCTATGAAATAACTGAAAAAACTAACAATAAATGTAAAATTGAAAGTATCACAGAACCACCAGAAGACAAATTTGACGTGTTAATACAAAGAATTCTATTCATTGCTGTTGATAATTCAAAGTCACTACATGACTATTTCACATTAAACGCAAAACCTGATTTAGAATATGTTCAAAGCCAAACAAACAAAGCTGACCAATACATCTATTTCTGCAAACGAACACTTAGTAAAAAACGTTTTTCAGAAAGAGCTTTTTTTAAGTGGATGTTATTATCAAACTTATTGTTGATCCATCATTCAATTTCAAGACTAGTAAAAGCAGTGACTGATAGAAAAAATAAACCAAAAAAAGAGTTTATTGATATTTTCTGTAAGATTGATTCATACCTAAACGATTATGTCAAAGCATTTCTTAGATCAGATACCGCAGAATTCTCAGATTTACACACGCTTGGAGAGACCATCCTATACACTGAATGCTATAACATCATAGAAAAAGGTGATTACGGAATATCTGCTTATCATTTAGGTGAGGTAACAAGGAACATTTATCTGGCAACCATCCCCTCTATGGGCATCAGTATTGAGTTTAGTTAACTCCGGAATCCTATTAAGGTAAAATGTTTCATTCCCCACGCCATTTTTGGACATAAACAAACTTAACCTGATTGCTGTGTCAAGTGATGCTGCAACAGCCTCATTTACAATCTGATATTTTTGCTCTCCAGTGTATTTTAAATCCCTGCCAAATTTATTGCTCAACAGCTCATGCATCTCCAAAGTCATCAACTGATAAAACGGAAGAACTGCAACAGGCGCATCCTGTCTAGCAAGATCAATTAATTCTGTGGATAATCTAGTAAAGGCCGAGTCTGCAAGATAATTTATATTATTCTCCATCATATACCCATTTCGTGCAAATCGTTTGTTTGCTAACCTAACATCTCCAAAAGCAACGATTGTTGGTTTTCGTTCATCCCATTTGCCATGAATCGGAAAATTAGATTCATACTGTAATAAAGCATTTTCAATAATTCGTCTCCCGTACTTTCCAACAGTATCTAATGATAACGATTTATCAAGCATATCCCGCATAACAGAGGGCTTATGTATTAGCGGCCAGCCAGGATTATTGAACAGTGGCAGGTCTTTATATTGGTGCATTACAGCCCACGACAAAGCAGTATTTAACGCATCTGTCATGAATGGATCCTTTTCCATTTTGGAAACGTCAAGCATCCCAAACCTTCCCCTAAGTTTAAAGTAAATCTCCCTTCTTAACTTCAAATAGTCACTAACAACACCCATGGGAACAATCCCTTCTTCGCTACCGGACATCGATTCCATGCTGGCCATATTTCGGGTTTTGGTCATGTCTGTTGGTGAAGGAGTTATTGGCCACATATATCTATTAGGCAGCTTATCTGCCCAAACTAGCATATCTCTTACGACCTGATTTTTAATAAAGAAAGAATCACCAAATTTCCGATAATATTCCCCCCCATCATCCTTAAGATATTTAACAATTATTCCGTTAACCCCACCTTCTACTATTTTTTCAATAGAGTTTATTTTTACATTAACTGGAATATGGTCAGCAATTTCAGAATAGTCAGCATCTGGATAAAGTATTTGAAGAGTATTAACAAGTGATTCATATGTTATGCTTTTTTCTTTAAGATCGCTTTTCTTAACCTGATTGATTGCATTCATTAAACGATGTAGATCATTAGGTGATTTTAATTCCATCCATCCATAAAAATTAGTTCTAAATGCAGGTGTTTCACCCCGACGCACCTGCATATCAGGTAACAATCTACGCAATTCTTGAACTCTGTGGATAGCCAACTCAGATTTCCTGGATCGTTGATAAAAATCATTACGGGAAAGTCTTGGAACACCTGCATAATCTTCAACCTCTACAATCGCCCTTCGCTTCTTATAGTTTACACTAACAACGACAGGTCTCTCATCATCCACCCCATACCTTAAAGTAAATATTTCCAGACCCTCTGCATCTGGTGCCACAATACCGCTATCACCAGCATAACCTGCAATAATCTCTAATTTTGACCCTGATCTATCATCTATTAGATGATGAGGATTACACCAAAAATCAGCAATATCCCTATCGCCACCCTTTGTCCATCTATCTAATAAACCAAAAAGTGCCATATTATAACAAAGAACAAATTATCATATATAAACTTTTCCATTTGTAATCACTCGATAGTAGTCTCAAATAATAA
The DNA here is from genome assembly GCA_043818675.1 of Nanobdellota archaeon. Classification (GTDB taxonomy): domain Archaea; phylum Nanobdellota; class Nanobdellia; order Woesearchaeales; family DATDXC01; genus JBDRFR01. The sequence goes on along the minus strand of JBDRFR010000140.1, from coordinate 9,214 downwards.
CATGGTGGAGATTAACCACTCCAAAATAGTATCAAAATCGAAACATTTATATATTAGTTACACTCTACAATAGTAACATAAAAAAGATCAGATATTGATTAATATCTGCTCATACTCAACCAAACACCTCTTTGCCCAATCAATGCGCTTTGTAACGTGCTTACAAAGCTCTTGTTTGGGTTTATGATCACCTCTTTTTCCTTGACAAAGATCCCCCACAAGGGGATTTTTGTTAAGGTTTGAAAAAAAACCAAAATTTAAATACTAGTACATATTTTATGGTATTATACTTTTTAAGGTGAACTAAAGCCTTTAAACAGCTTAAAACACTTTAGAAAGAGCCCGTCACGAGAGTACTCAATTGAGCTTACGCTAAATGCAAGCTATGAGCTTGGGAGTTAGTGTTACGGGCTACAATTATGTTTAAAGATTTATTAGAACTAAAAAAACATTAAATAGAACAAGTTTACATGTATATCACATAATTAGCCTTTATTTAATTTAAAAGGGTATAATTGAAGTTATTTAAGCTTAAACTTGTTCTATTTGGTAAAATTAACAGAATTGAGGCATTAAAATCATCGTTATCACAATATTCATTGCAGATAATCATTCCAGATTTTAAACTCGTTCTGTGGAGGCAAAAATGGGTAAAATTAGTCCTGTAACATCAAAATATATAGTAAGTGCAGCAATTGAAATTGGAGGGGTTGTAGACAAACCCGATGTAATTGGCGCTGTTTTTGGCCAAACAGAAGGTCTGCTTGGTTCAGAGCTTGAATTAAGAGAACTTCAGCGTTCAGGCCGAATAGGAAGAATAGAAGTTAATGTTGATACACGAAGTGGCAAAACCACAGGTTCAATTATAATTCCTTCAAGTTTAGATAAAGCAGAAACAAGCATTATTGCTGCTGCATTAGAAGTTATCCAAAGAATTGGTCCATGCAATGCAAAAGTCAGAGTTGAGAATATTGAAGATGTTAGAATTTCAAAAAGAATTTTTGTAATTGAAAGAGCCAAAGAGCTTCTAAAAAAATTAATCGACACTTCAATGCCAGATTCCCAGGAATTAGCTGATGAGGTTGCTTATTCTGTAAGAGTTATGGAAATACAGGAATACGGCAAAGACAGATTATCAGCTGGCCCTAATATTGACGAATCTGACGAAATCACTGTAGTAGAAGGCAGAGCCGATGTTCTTAACTTATTAAAACATGGCATAAAAAATGCTATTGCTATTAACGGTACAAATGTTCCGGCAACAATAGTAGAATTAAGCAAGCAAAAAATTATTACTGCATTTGTTGACGGCGACCGTGGCGGAAAACTGATTATAAAAGAGCTCTTGAATGTTGCAGAGATAGATTTTGTCTGTGCTGCACCCGACGGTAAAGAAGTTGAAGAGATTACTAAAAAAGAGATCCATAAGGCGCTAAGAGGTAGGATATCTGCTGAACAGGCTAGACTAGACTTTGGCAAAGAATTTGAAAATTCTTCTCAACAGCAGAATATGCAGCTAAAACAACCTGAACAAAAACAGCCGTTTAGACCTGAACAAAAACAGCCATTTAGGCCTGAACAAAAACAGCCTATGAAATTTATAAAAAAGCAGGGTATTAGCAACGAAGAAAAAACAAAATTTAAAGAAATTCTTGAAAGGCTGGTTGGAACAAGGGGGGCGCATGTTCTGGACAATAAGCTAAACATTCTAGGAAAAGTGCCTATAAGCGAACTTCAGACTACAATCAAAAGTTTAAGTTCAGGTATATATGCAATAGTATTTGATGGAGTAATTGAAAAAGAGCTTGTCAAAAGAGCAGAAGCATCCAATGTTAAATACTTAGTTGCAATGGACAGCAAAGTAAAACCAAACGAAACCAGAGTAGGGATAGTAACTGTAAATAACCTTTGATTTTATTGCAACTTAAGGTTTATACCCAGGGAGTTCTATGCGTTCGGATAACAAATCCCTGGACTTTTTATTTATTTTATATTTTCCGATAGTGTAACTGAACATCCTTCTAGATTGTTAAGCTCACAAAACTTAGTCTTAATAAAATCTGCAGGTTGAACCCCGCCAAATTTAAGCCGATTATTTACAAGAAATACCGGAAAAGTTGTAACGCCAAGTTCTGCTTCAATTTTTTCCGAATCTGTTACAATGTGCTTTTCAAAATTAATATTTCCACCAAATGTATCCAACAGTTCCTCAACATTATTCTCATTTCTATCCAATTCATCAGATAAAATAAATAGATCCAGCTTATTTGGGATATCTGCTCTAACAAAATAATAATTTGCATCTGTTGCTGTCGGAAGCATCACATACTTGTCCCCAATTTTATCAAATATTCTTTCTGTCTTATTTGCATAATTATAAGCCTTATCAAGCTCTTCTGAAAAGATATAAGATGGCAACACATTCAAATCAAGCTCTTGGATTAGTTTTTTACCCTCTCTTGTATTATAATCTACCTCTTCAATTACAATTCCAGGAAACAATTTTTTCACCAGTAATTCAATTCTGGAACTGTCACAGCTTTTACAATTTTTATCATTTAGAACGGTCATATCGATTCTGATTGGGTCTTTGAATAAACAATTAGCTCCCTGTGTTCCGGCCTCCAGGCATATTCCAATTTTATTTTCTATTTCACAATCATTATCTGATATACACAACGGTTCAATCTTTGCTTCTGCAAGTTCAACCTCTTTGGGCGCTTCAATCTCTATTGGTTCTTCTGAATTTTTTGGAAGCTTGATAATAAAAAACACTACAAGAACCAAGATTATTGCAACTATTGCAAATATTATCTTTTTATTAATAAACACATATTCATCTTTAGGAGTTTTCTCTTCATCATCCATTTCTGAATCTTCATCGGCTTCTGACTCACCATCTGATCCTATTGCATTTGTCTCTGATCCATCCTCAGCAGATTCTGTTCCTGCATCATCTGAAGATTTAGCAAAAGACTCCACTTCATCAGTTGAGTCTCTGCCAGCTAATTTTGATGTTTCTTGCTGCTCTTCATAAATTTCTTCATCATCAGTTGATTCATTATCTTCTATCTTGGTTGTGGATGGTTGCTCTTCATCGGTTTCTTCAATTGACTCATCCCCTGTTTTATAAGTTCCATTATCATTTGATTCAGATTGTTCTTCTTGTGGTTCAGACACAACATCATCCGATTTATTTTCGTCATGGTTACTTTCTTCAAAATTGCCAATGTCCTTTAATTTTTCCTCAATGATTTGCTTATTCTGATCATGCTCTTCCGGAGTTATGATTTCACTATCAAGACTTTCTTTTAAAAATCTTAGTTCCTTTTCCAGCCTTTCTTTTCGTTCGTTCATTCTAATTCTGCCAAAACTGCTAAAAATTCTTGCTGTTCTTTCATTATGTCATCATGCCCATTGCCGGATCTTATATACTTACATCCAAAAACATACGATGGTACAGTGCTCTTTGGGTTATATTTTTTAAATATTTCTAATTCTTCTTTTGGAATGCTGGTTTCTGTTTCCGTTGTAATCAGATTATCGCCTGTATCAAGTTCCCAATGATATACTTGAAAATCCCCTCCTCTGACAGCTGAATAAAACGCATCATTTGCCCATTTGCAGGGCGCGCATGTAGACGTTGTATAAAACCTAATAATAGGCCTATCCCCAATTGTACACAACTCATCTTCAGTTTCAGTGAATGTTAAAGCTTCGGTTTCAAATTCACCTTTTTTAATTATGTCAGCTTTTGCGCGTAATTGCCCTGTATAAGTTTGAATAGCGCCTCCTGATAAATCTTCGAGCATACTCTGCCTGATTTGTTCTTTAACATCATTATAAGAAAAATTACCCATCAATTCCGCATTATTATCATAAAACGCTTTCACCCTTGATTCATCTATATCAATTTTAGACAAAATCTCCATATCCAACAATTTCGCAATAGTTAATTGATCATGCGTTTGTTGTTTTAAGACTTCCAGCTCCATATTATTTTCTTTCAAGAAATTTAAAAACTCTTCATCTGAATCAAATGATTGTATCTTAATTCTATCAATTTCTGCTTCAACCTCTTCCATGCTGACTTCCACACCCATCACTTCGGCCTCTAATAATAATAGTTTAGCATTAATAAGTTGATCCAAGAGCAAGTCTTTTGTAATAAACATCTTATACTGTTCTGGAAGCGCATCGTATTTTTGATTCAGTTCCTGCATTGTTATTATGTCGCCATTAACAGTTGCGGCAATTTCTTTTTTAATTAATCCTGTTTCTGTCACAGCGTAATATAATGCAGCAATCACTATTAATACAACAAAAACTGAGATAACATACCCTTTATTGCTCTTTTTCTTAGAACGTTTAGGGGTTTTCTTTTTAGCCATACTGCTTCCACCTCATATATTTTAATCTATCAACCCCTCTTTCCAGCTATAAATTTGTTAAGATAAATAAAGCTTTCTATTTTTCTTCACTACCGAATAGTTCTATAAACATTTATATTCATTTTTATTATCGTTTACTGTAATGTATGATATAATAATTGGCCGAAGTGAAAAGGATAAAGAAAAATTCGGTAATAAAGGCACTATTTTTTTAGGGAAGCACTATGTAAAGATGGGCCAATCTACTTCTCTTTCAAACAAAATTTTCATGGACGTTTCAAGAAGTCACGTTGTTTTTGTCTGCGGTAAGAGAGGATCCGGAAAAAGTTATACTATGGGCGTTATTGCAGAAGGCATGGCAGATTTACCTAAGGAAATTAATGAAAATATCGCAATTATTATGCTGGATACCATGGGCATCTATTGGACAATGAAATATCCAAACCAAAAAGAAGGCGAACTATTAAAGGAATGGGGTCTTGAAGGTAAAGCTTTAAACGTTCATCTATACACACCTAAAGGATATTATAAACAATATAAAGAAAAGGGCATCCCTACAGATTTTCCGTTCTCAATAAAACCCTCTGAACTGGATCCGTCTGACTGGTGCACAACTTTTGGCCTTAATATTACAGACCCTCAGGGTGTTCTTATTGAAAGAGCTATTGAAAATTTAAAAAGTAAAAATAAGGAATACAATCTAAAAGATATTACTGACGAGATCCAAAATGATAACAGGTCAGAACAAACTGTAAAGGATTCTGTTGAAAACAGATTTTTTGCAGCTGAAGGCTGGGGCATTTTTGATGTTGACGGTACCCCACTTAACAAGCTAGTATCTGGCGGACAGGTAACCATTTTGGATGTAAGTTGTTATGCAACGATTCCTGGTGCATCCGGCATCAGGGCTTTGGTTATTGGACTTGTTGCTGAAAAATTATTCATCCAAAGAATGATAGCAAGAAAAAAAGAAGAGTATGGAGCAATTCATTCAGCCACCCACTTTTTAGGCGATAGTGATTCAAACAGCAAAAAAGATGAGCCCTTGGTATGGCTTGTTATTGATGAGGCTCACGAATTTCTGCCAAACGATTCTGTTACTGTTGCAACAAACCCACTTGTAACAATTTTAAGGGAAGGAAGACAACCAGGCATAAGTTTAATATTAGCTTCTCAGCAACCCGGTAAAATCCACACAGATGTAATGACCCAATCTGACATTGTAATATCCCACAGAATTACGGCAAACGTTGACATTCAGGCACTTGGCATGTTGATGCAAAGTTATATGCGTGAAGGGCTTGACAAGCAATTAAACATTTTGCCAAGGGTAAAGGGTGCTGCCATAGCTTTTGATGATATGAACGAACGAATGTACAGTTTAAGGGTAAGGCCACGGTACACATGGCATGGCGGCGAAGCGCCCACTGCATTAAAAATAAAGAAAAAGATTTTTGATTTCTGATTTACAAAACTTTAAATAATAAGCCCCAAATCTTTTATGCTATGGAATTACCTAAAAGATACGATCCGAAAGAATCAGAACCAAAATGGCAAAAATTTTGGGAAGATAATAAAATATTCAGGTTTGATCCAAAGAGTAAAGCAGAGATTTATTCCATTGACACGCCTCCGCCAACAGTATCAGGTAAAATGCATATTGGCCATGCGTTTAGTTATTCTCATGAAGATTTCATTGTCAGGTTTCAAAGGATGCTTGGTAAAAACATTTTTTACCCGTTTGGCACAGATGATAATGGTATCCCTACTGAACGTCTGGTCGAAAAGACCAAAAAAGTTAAAGCAAAAGATATGCCGCGTGACAAATTTATCAAATTGTGCCTTGAAACTTTAGAAAAAGAGTTAAGGCCCAAATATATTAAAGACTGGAAAAATATCGGTATGAGCTGTGAGTGGAATCAATATTATACGACAATAGACGAACATAGCCAAAAAATATCACAAAAAAGTTTTATTGAATTGTATAAAAATGGAAGAGCTTACCGAAAAGAAGCTCCTTGCATGTGGTGCCCGGAATGTCAGACAGGCATTTCCCAGGTAGAGTGCCAGGATAAGGTTCTGGATTCATTGTTTAATGATATTATCTTTAAAGTAGGCAATACAGATCTAATTGTTGCAACCACAAGACCGGAATTACTGCCTGCTTGTGTTGCAGTTTTTTACCATCCGGATGATAAAAGGTATCAAAAATATAACAGTAAATCTGCAAGAGTTCCGCTGTGTGATTTTGACGTGCCAATCCTTCCTGACGAGCGCGCTGACCCCAAAAAAGGAACAGGCATCGTAATGTGCTGCACTTTCGGTGATCAGACAGATATGGAATGGCAAAGGGCCCATAATCTGCCTATCAAGACTGCTATCACAAAAGACGGCAAGATGACAGGTTTGGCAGGTAAGTACGAAGGAATGTCAATCCAAACAGCAAGAAAAATGATACTTGAAGACTTAAAAGATTCCAGGCTATGCGTTGGCCAGGAACCGATTAAGCATGCAGTCAATGTTCATGAGCGATGTGGCACAGAGGTTGAATTTGTGCATTCCAAACAATGGTTTATAAAATATTTAGACCTAAAAGATGATATGTTGAAATGGGGCGCACAGCTTAACTGGTATCCAAAACATATGAAAAGCAGGTATGATCATTGGGTAAAAGGATTACAATGGGACTGGTTAATATCAAGGCAAAGATACTTTGGCATACCGTTTCCTGTATGGTATTGTAAAAGTTGTGATGAAGTAATACTTGCAGAGGATTTACCAGCTGACCCATTAAAAGACAAACCGCCTGTTTCAAAATGTAGATGCGGTTCGACAGAACTTCTTCCTGAAAAAGATGTGCTTGATACATGGGCAACCTCATCACTGTCACCTCAGATAACCACTCAATTAGGTAAGGACAAAAATTTATTTCCAATGTCCCTTCGGCATCAGGCTCATGATATTATCACCTTTTGGTTATTTAACACTGTTGTAAGGTCACAGCTGGAATACAAACAAAACCCTTGGAAAGATGTTGTCATATCAGGACATGCACTTGACCCTCACGGAAAGAAGATGAGCAAAAGTAAGGGCAATATTGTTGAACCGCAGGCTGTGATTGAAAAATATTCTGCTGATTGTCTAAGATTTTGGGCAGCCGGATGCAAGCTTGGCGATGATTTATCCTACCAGGAAAAAGACCTAGTTACAGGCCAGAAATTTATAACCAAATTATGGAACGCATCCAAATTCGCAATAATGCATTTAGAAGATTATGACGGCAAGAAACCTAAAGATTTAGAGACAGTTGATAAATGGATTTTATCAAAATTATCAAAGATTATCACAAGTTCAACAGAATCTTTTAAAAGCTATGAATATAGCAGAACAAAAGCCGATGTTGAAAATTTTTTTTGGCACGATTTCTGCGATAATTATTTGGAGATAGTTAAAGATAGATTATACAACCCCGACAAAAGGGGCAAAAACGCAAGATACAGCGCCCAGTATGGTTTGTACACTTCTTTATTGTCAATCCTAAAAATGATGGCACCCGTAATGCCTCATATAACAGAAGAGATTTACCAATTATTTTTTAATAAAATTGAAAACAAAACAAGCATTCATATCTCTTCCTGGCCAGAGCCTTTCAAAATTGATGAAGAGTCTGATAAAGCAGGCGAATTGGTTGTTTACACCGTCCAAAAAGCTCGTCAGTCAAAATCTGAACAAAATCTAAGTTTAAAAACACCATTAAAAAGCATATTTATTGAAGGAAAAATATCAAAGGATGCTTTTGATAGCATTAAAGACGATCTGATGGGTGCGACAAAAACTGAAAATATCAGTTATGATAATTTAGATAAAGATTCTGAGATTGAGTTTGAAGTTAATGTTGAATTATAACTTCTAATCTCACTCAAATCATTTGATTTTACAGAGTTCTCAAATGTGCAACATAAAAGCTTTCCTTGAATAAAGCTTACGCTAACTTACAAGAAATAGATAATATTCTGTTGTTGAATAAGGCGCAAATTATTTCCTTGTTAAAGATTTTCAACATCCAACTAATAGATTGATAAATTTTCCAGAATTATTCAGAAGTTTATTAACGCCGTAAAAAAGGTTGAATTATATTTCCCCATCTTAATAATTTTTAATTCATAATAAAATTCTATTTCAAATGATTCAAGAAGTCTTTTGGTTTAATTTTTCCAATTATTTCAATACTCCTCCAATATCCAATACCTCCATAATTACCTACAACTTCGTATTTAAATTTAATATGGACATGTAAATGTCCTGAATCCATAAATTTAGAAGAATCAACCTTTAACTTTTTAACATAGGCTTGTCTATGTGATTTTAAATATGCCTCTCTTTCAAGTAATTGTAATAATGCGAGAATATGCGCATTATCATCACAAATAAAACCAGTAACTTCACTACCACCCTTACTAATCCCTTTAATACCCATTTGATTAGTTATTTGTATAACGGTTCGAGAAAGAGTTGGACTAATGAATATATCCATAGACTCTAACTTATTTACCAACTTCTGGATATCCGGCCAATTCAGCAAAAAACTCATAGTTTAAATTATTAATGATATAGATTTATAAACTTTTTGGTCGTTTATTTAATAAATTCCGTAAATTAAATCATAAGAACAATAATATTAAATCCCATGTCTGACAGTTAAAAATTAAAGTGTTCTTAATTTGGAATGTTCTACCATGAAACAAACTAAATTAAGAACGAACAAAATAAACTTAAACAAGAATATATCTTTTTCGGTTGGTACTGCTACTGCAGTTAAGAAC
>JBDRFR010000139.1:0-3072 GCA_043818675.1 Nanobdellota archaeon | reverse complement strand
ATGGGATAAAAAACCATTGTATTATCCTGAGTGTGATAGAAACATGGAGAAAGAATGTGCAGAATGTCTATCATACTCTAATAGGGACTCTAAAGCAACATAATTCTAGGATTTTATCATGGGCTTAGTAGTTGCGTAAGTATTTTTAAATCTAACTTGTTTTATAACTATAGAGTAATTAAATCTTCCTTAAAAAACTGAGAAATCCTGTATGCACATTTTGTGTTGTAATCGGCCTGACTTTTCTGCCTTCAATTTCCCATTCTCTTTTAATCAGTTCAAGGGTTTTCAAGTGTATAAAATGTTCATCTATTGAATTTACAAAGTCTATAACCTGTGGTATTGTTGGCGAATATGATACTAAATATCCGCCTGCTTTTAACGCTTTTTTTGCATGCGTAAGCACTTTCCACGGTTCTGGCAGATCAAGCGTTATCACATCAACATTTTTTTCATCAATTCCCTTATAAATATCCTTATTTTTTATTTTGAGGTTCTTAAGTTCTAAAGATTCCTTGTTCTTTTTAACAATCTCAATAAAATCCTCTCTTATTTCATATGTAGTAACTTCTTTACAAATATGTGCAAGTAAGCACGATAATGCGCCAGATCCTGCGCCTGAATCTACAATTTTGGAATTTTGATTAACCCCGGTTTCTGCTATGATCAAACCGATATCTTTTAAAGAAACTATTTGTGCTCCTCTTTTAATCCTACGATAAAAATCTGAAAAATCAGCAGTTAATAATGTAAACTCCTTCTTAAGACTTGTCTTAATTTTCGATCCATCCTTTTTGTTTAGATCTTTTTTAGAAACAATGCCTTCCTTACAATGAAAATCTTTGGATATATCATTAACCATATATTTTCTCGGTTTATCTATACTAATTTTACGATTAAGCTCTTTTACAAACTCTTTTTTCCCTTTTGTAATCAATATTTTAGCCATATATTGCAAAAACAGTATTTTATTTTTAAATATTGTGGAAATGCAGTTTTCAAACCGTTTGAAAAAAGTTTTTTCAAAAGCTTTAAAAATGAAGTTTATATTCTGAGGATATATGGGCCTGTAGCTCAGCTTGGATAGAGCGGTAAAGCATTGCTCCGTAGGCCTTCTAAGCTAAAGGTCGGGGGTTCAAATCCTCCCAGGCCCGTTTTATTATTGATTTAAGATAGTCTGTTAATTATTTTATCCTTTTTTTCCATACATTTGTTGACTATTCAAATAGGCTTTTTTGATTCTATTCTAAAAACAGATAATACAACCATATACTTAACTAAACTCATTAGAAGCATATGCCCTGTTAAATTAACCAAACAGCTATATTTCTCTAAGATAACCCCAATTATGAAGCTTATCAGAGTCTTCATACCACCTATCACCAATGTCTGTCCTATAATACATATGGGGAACCATAATATTCTTTATTCTAGTATAAACCTGGTTTTGAGCTTGCCTCATTGTCTGGCCGCACCCGCAGACAATTAACACTACTCCAGATGTTCCTGTAACAAGCCATTCATCATTTACCTTCTTCACATCCTCAATATGAACGCCATCTGTCGGTTTTTTGAAATAAATAATTGAATCTTTGGACTTAACTTCAAAAGTTTCCTTATCTTTAAAAGGAAAAGGCGGAACAACGATCCTTACACCAATCTGAAATCCGCTTTTGACTTTAAGATTGGGTTTATCTCCTTTTGCAAGGTTTAGAAAAAATTCGCCAATCGGAGTTAGCATTCCCTCTTGTTGGATGCTGATTGTAGGATAACCAAATCTGGAAGTAAATTCCAGTGGATAAATACCATTACTGTTGACTATGCAATTAAGATCAATATATCCAACATACCCTTCTTCAATAAGTTTACTTTCAAGTTTTTTTAATGTCTGATTAAATATTTTATTTGGCCCGCTCCAAAACATTGCCGTGCCCATCTCCCCTGTAGACGGCCCAAGATTTCTGGGAAATAGCTTCTTATGTTCAAAGTTCACGTTTATCGGGTAGATAAATTCCTTCCCGTTAAAGAAAGCCCCTACTGCTACTTCAACACCGCGAATCCTTTTTTGTAATTGGAAAGAAGGTATCTTTTTAGACCAGGCTTTCTTATAGTCATTTAAAACCTGTAAAACATCCTTTCCGTCATCGTCTTCTCCGACAAATAACAGTCCTTTCAGGTTTGCTGCCTCGCCACACGGTTTAATAACATATTTATTAGGATTATTTTTTACAAAATCTATTGCATCGTCAAATGAAGTAAAATTCTGATAAGGAATTATTGAAATGCCTAACTTCTTTAATTCTTCCTGGCCAAATGCCCTATCATCTTCTAATTTATCGGTATAAGATGTTCCGCCAATCACAAATTTACCTTTTTCCCGAAGCTTTTGCGCTTTACTGCCTTGTCCAAGCACATCATCAAAAACAATAATATCTGCCCAATCAACTTCTTTTTCCCAATCATCTGTTTTTTCAACAAAACCGTCTGTCACTTCCTTTTCTTCCTTAATTTTGATGTAATATTTTACATTATGTCCTTCCTTAACAACCTGCCAGGCAATATCTCCAATTAATCCATCAAGTGATATAAATAAAAAATTTTTAGGTTCCATAGTAGTTAATAAATGAGTAATGATATTTATTTGTTTTGATTAATAATCATTTTTTCCATAATTTTACGCCCAAATCTATTTTGCTGCGCTTGCAACAGCTTTTCTAAGTTAGTTTGTTTTTTCTTTTTCAGCGGCTTTTTGCTCAAAATGTAAACTCCTCTGTCTCTTTTCAATTTAAACCGCCCTAATATATTTTAAATATAAAAAAATCCTAGCAAACAACTCTAGGTTCCTTGTCAAAGGCAGTTTCTAAACATGCACCAAACCCCGTACTTTAGCTTGCGTAGGTTTGTGATATTTTTTCAATCTCCTTTCTTAACTTAAGGGATTGTTTCAAAATAAGTTGCCTAAAATAATAAAGTTTATATAGTAGTTCATTTCTATAATTTGTATGATCAAGAATGAATTAGATAATATGTGGCTGAAAATTTTAGCTAATTCTAATGAACTCCAAAGAAGAC
>JBDRFR010000138.1:0-6731 GCA_043818675.1 Nanobdellota archaeon | reverse complement strand
AATTATCTTTAACTATTTATATCTTACTATATCTCTCCTTTTTTAATATTATTTATTTATTTAAAAATTATTTTTGTTATTATTTTTCAATTATCTTTAACTATTTATATTTTACTATATCACTCCTTTTTTAATATTATTTTAATATTATTTAGCACCTAATGTTATAGTTATTGTTGTATTATAAACACCAGCCTTTAATCCGGTTGGAGGATAAATATGGAAGTATGTATCAAGTGTTTCATTTATATTTTCGTTGTCACAACTGGTAGATGTGCAGACCTGCAAACCGCTTGAATGGTTGAAATATTTCTGAGTAGCATTCAGGTAAACAAAGGTTAAATTATAACTTCCTGTATCAGATCCTTGGTCATCGTCATTATCAATTGCAAAATCAGTGTTGTTTAATGTCCACGATTCAGTACTGTTCATGGTTGGATTTGATGCGTTCCAGAGCATTACAAGCACGTCATTACCGTAGTTAGTCATTCTGTGGGCAGTAGTTCCGTTGTTCCACCTATCCATATTAACTGTTCCGTCTCCTAACGTCAAAATGGAAGAGTAGTTGATAGCTTTTAGTGTCCCATAACTCCAGGTCCCGTTGCTTTTTGGAGATAATGATAAGCCTGTTAGGTTTCTTTTTCCAGCCTGGCTTGTAACATTGATATACAGCTTGTATTCTCCAGGAAGCCTAAAGAATTCAGGAGTGTTGTCCGCTGAAGTTTTATTTGCAGTGAATTGGAACGTGCATGTGGTGCCAAATGCACTTATATCGTCAATTTCCCATTTGAAATCTACGTTAGCCGGATGCTCATCATCACATGGTTCTCCTAAACTAGTGTTTAGGCAAAGCATAAGCCAGGCTTTATGGTTAGCTGAACTGCAGTCACCATCCCAGTCAGTTGCGTTTACTATTACAGCAACTGAAGTATTGGTGCCTTCTGATGGCTCAAGATTACAGTTGCCAATATCACATTCACCTGCAAAATACCCGGTATCGACAACCAGGACAGATGTAATATTTGGCAGATAGTCGTAAAGGACAAAGGTTGTCGAATAATTGTATGCAGAAGCATTGGCAAGCGTGTTATTATCAGTTGCCCAGGCAGTGAATGTAATTGTCCTGTTTGCATAAATTATTCCAGGTTTGCCCCATGGAAGTGCAGTTGTTAAGATGTAAGTATTATTATTTGCATTATCAGAGGAATTATAAGCTGTAACATTCGAGCTGTTGCCTAATCTTAGATGGGCTGTTAGAGTATCAGCAGGCCAGTAATTATCTGTTCCGTCGTCTGCGTCAGTTATCACCCATTTTAATGTTGGTGTCTGGCTATGCGTTTCAGTAGTATTTAATGCAGATGCTAAAGGAATACTATTGTTTAAATGGAATATGAAGTCATAAGCTGTACCGTTTACGCCAGATGTAATACTACTATTATCTTCGGGTGTTAGCCTGGCGTAATAAGCTTTTACTGGTCCGTTGAAGTATAAGCCAGTAATATTTGTAATATTAACAATGCTTGCCTGTGCATATGATGTAACAGAACCGTAAGCAGTGCAATTATTATCATCTCTTTCAGTAGAAGAATTTGCAATACAGACATGGACTTTTATGCCATCGTTGTCAGTGTCTGAAGTTGTAAACCTTAGATCCAGTAGCCTATCGTGGGTGTCAGGAATGGTTCTGTTGTCCCAGCTTGAGCTGCCGTCCCTGATTGATACGTTTGTTACAGTTCCAGGGGCTGAATTATTGATTAAAATACAGCCCATGCCGGTTAAATTTATATTTCCAGCTGTATCATTTGCGTATGCTCTCCAGCAGATTGTCCCGCCGGATGCAGTCACTTTTGTTATGTTACTTATAGTCTGTCCGGATGAATAGCTTCTTGGAGTATCATTTGTCCATGTACCTGAGAAATTGTTACCAAACCATGCTTTGTCTGGAGATAATTCTGTCCAGATAACGCTAATATTTATCCATTCGTTGCTTATCGGAGCTGAGTTGTTTGTCTGGTTGTTTGAATAGGTCGGTGCTTTGGTGTCGATTGTTATTGTTCTTGTTTCTGTTTGGTTTAGGTTTCCTGTAATATCTTTTGCGTAAGTTTTGTAGGTGTAAGAGCCATCTGTCAGAACAGCTGTTGAGTTTTTGGATTGGTTAATGTATAATTCCCATTTGTTTGTGTCGTATTTTTTAAGGTTTGACATGTAGAGAATCTGGATTTCTGAAGTAGATAAGCTTCTGTTCCAGATTCTTAGTTCGTCTATTGAGCCGTTGAAGGGTAATATAAAGCTACTTCTTAATAATCCTCCGAGAACAAGATTATCCCTACCTGAAGAGTCTGCAAACCAATCCCCTGTATTTGAACCGGCATTGACTCTTAAAACTTGTTCGATACCATTCAGATATAATTTGATCTTGGTTCCATTACTTACGTAGACTAGATGACTCCATTCATTAAGGTTAACAGAAGCGATAGATTCTATCTCGTCTGTAGTATCATCATTTTTTTGGTTTATTTTTAAATGTCCGGTTCCGTTTAATCCCATTGTAATAAAATTAGTATCACCTGTTTCATCGGATGAACAAAAGATGTAATTTATTGAAGGAAATGATGATGGTTTGGTCCAGATTGACAAAGTTCCTTTTTCATCAGAACCTGCAAAATCCGAAGTAGCTTTTCTAACATAATCCCCATCACCATCAAATTGGAAAGATCCACCATATCTACCAGTAACATTAAATTTTGCATTATCCTGGGCTGTTAAATTATATATATTGTTTTTGATATCAACAATATATTTGTCGTCTTCTCCTAGAGAACTGATATTATCAAAATTATACATCAATATTAATGAATCATTGTAAAAAGTGTAATTTGTTCCATTCCAGTTATAGATTACATCTTTTAAGCTTGGTTCAGTAATTGATACGTTTACTTTGAAATATTGTTGTGTCTGGTTGGTGTTGTTTGCTGGAGTTGGATTTTTGAAGCCAATCCATGAAGGAGTTGTGTCAATTGTGAATGTAACTTGCCCAGTCATGTTGATGTTATTTACAGTGTCATTGCAGAAGAATTTAGCTGTGTAAGTTCCATCTGAAACAACAGAACTCTTATTAAAGTAAGTTGTGTTTACATAAACCATAGAAACGTTTGTTACCCAGTTGTCTATACTGTAATGGCATGAATCTAATTGCTCATTTGCTGAGATGTTGAATTCTATTCTATTGGTGTTGTATAAAGTTGCTGTTGGACTGATGATTGTTAGTTTTGGTGGTGTTGTATCTATTGTTATTGTTCTTGTTTCTGTTTGGTTTAGGTTTCCTGCTGTGTCTTCTGCAAATGCTTTGTAGGTGTACGATCCGTCAGGTAAAATATCTGATGAGTTCAATGATTGGTTAACGTATAATGACCAGTTCTCTGTATCGTATTTTTTAAGGTTGGATATGTAGAGGATCTGGATTTCATTTTGTGTTAAGCTTCTGTTCCAGATGCGGACTTCGTCTATTGAGCCGTTGAAAGCACTAGCAATCGACCCACCATCATTAGTATCTACACCAATCCATAAAGCCCTATTTGTGTTTGCCATTGTTCCAGCATCATCAACAGATTTCGTTAATGAATCTGTTATATCTGCCCCATTTTGATGAATTCTTAAATTATTGCCATCCCAAGTAACCACTAGGTTTGTCCATCTATTAGTGAAGGTTGGAATATCAGTATAATATTTAAAATAAGATCCGCTATTATCTGCTATGTATATATAATTAGAAACCATCTTAAATGCGTTAGGCTCGTTATTGGATAAACTATCTCCAATCTGCCAAGTTCCTTTGAAAATTACACCAGTAGTTTGCTTATACCATGTAGATACGGTCCAATCGTTTGCTATATGCAAATTTGTACTGGAACGATGAACATAGTCATCATTACCGTCAAATTCAAATGCTCCGCCATATCTGCCTGTTTTATTCCAGGTGGGACCATATAATGTTCCGTTATTCCCATATTTACTGACATCTGTTGTTTGGTTGTCTGTTCCATAGTCTTTTTCACCCAAAGCAGATACATTATCAAAATTCATCATCAAAACTAATGAATCATTATAAATCGAATAATTTGTTCCATTCCAGTTGTATGTTATTTCTTTTAATGAAGATTCAGTTATTGAAACATTAACTTTGAAATATTGTTTAGTCTGGTTTGTGTTATTTGCTGGGGTTGGATTCATAAAACCAATCCATGATGGCGTAGCATCAACAGTAAATGTAACATTCTCAGTCATGTTAATATTGTTTACAGTGTCATTACAGAAGAATTTTGCTGTGTAAGTTCCATCAGTAACAGTTGAACTTTTATTAAAGTAAGTTGTATTTATAGGAACCATTGTTGTGTTAGTTACCCAGTTGTCTATACTGTAATGACAGGTATCTAATTGTTCATTTCCTGAAATGTTGAATTCGATTCTATTGGTTGTGTATGTGGTTGAAGTTGGTGAGAGGATTGTTAGTTTTGGCGGGGTTGTGTCGTTCACTGTCATATTCCATGTTTTGTAGCTATAACCTGCATCGTTTGTTGTATTTACAATAATAATATAATAATTCCCAGCCTGTGAATAATTGCCGCTCCAAGTGAACTCACTTGTGTTTTGATACGCTAATTGGTTTCTTCCATCAACATACCAATCAATTGTTAACACAGAATTATTGGTAAAAGTGATGTTAAATATCTGACTACTTGGCTCATTAATGGAGAAATTGATCATATTTGAAGCATCAGCGCTTTCACCTAAAGTTCTGTTAGGATAAAGCTTTGTTATAGCAGGGATCCATTCAATAAAGCGATCATAGCCAATAGTTACAGAAGAGGTATTAAGCTCAGGAGTAAGGTTTGCATTATCAGATGCAAAAGTTAATTTGTACTGGAAGTATTGATAATTACTGGTGGAAGAAATGTCTGTAAAAGTTGCATTACTGCCAAAATTTTGGAAGGATTCGGTGGTACAGCTTGGATTATTACAGCTTCTTGCTGAAATGTTTAAGCGTATAGCTCCTCTTTTGTAGATCTTTAGGATTTCAGAAGCTTCCAAGCTTCTGTTCCAGATTGCTAGTTCGTCTATTAAGCCGTTAAAATAATTGACAATTCCACTATTATATTTTAAAGCGCCTATTGCCCAATTATCACGATTATCTGTATCGGCAAACCAATCTCCATTATTTGTTCCAGTTTGTACTGTTAATGATTGCAGTATATTATTCACGTACAATTTATAAACTGTTCCGTCTGAAGTTATAACAATATGATTCCACTGATTTGCATTTAATATTGTGCCTCCATAAACATGAGTGTCAGTTCCACCATCTGCGTTCCATTGAGCAAACGCAACCTTTCCATTATCACGGATGAACAGTTCAATATATCTATTAGCAGAAGCGTAATCGGCACTTCCAAATACCAGATAATATGAACCAATAGCATCAATATTAATCCACGTGGATATTGAACCTTGTGAATTTGAGCTAAGGAAATCAGCAATATCATTTACTACGTAATCACTATCCCCATCAAACCAACCAGAATAAGCACCTAGTTTACCAGTTGAATTAGACCTTCCAGTTCCATACCAAGTCCCATTATTATCATTTCCAGACCAATCATAAACATGAGTTGAATTTTCATAATTAGAATCATTATTAAAATGCAGAAGTAAAACATTACCGCTCATATTAACTCCGTCTGAATAAGTTAAGGTTTCATCTTCCATGTAATTAGGCAATTCTTTGTTATAAAACCCAAACATTTCATCCCAACTAATATTCATCCAGTCAGCTTTAAAGGTTGCATTATATACTTTTGAAGTGTAAGTTCCTGTTGAATTCTCATATTGATTAGTATCGTTTGCTTTTAATGAGATATTATTAGCATTCAACGTTAAATTATCATAACTGCCTAAATCCCAGCCGGAAAATGTGAAGTTGGTTGCGTTCCATGCAAAGGCGCCGGCTGTACCATAAACCAGGCAATTCCACTGATAACTTGAATCTGTAAAGGTATTGTTCTGAAGGAATATTAAAGGATTTACATCAAAGGTTGTTGAGTTTTGTATGCCTGAAACAGATTTGTTTTGGTAGGCTGACCATCCGATTGATTTGTTCATGTTAAAGAATAATGTGATATTGGTCAGGTTGCCGCCATATCTTGCAGAACAGTTGAAAGTTATATTTTCTGTTAAAGACACTGAATTATTATTGTTAGCCGGGAGATTAAGGTTTGTTGTAACACCTGTGTAAAATGAGCCAGAATGCGATAAATGGACTTCGATAGAATTTGTCACGTTAACAAAATAAATATACACCCCAAGGACATTGGCAACATGAGTTGATGAGTTCCAGATATCACTGTTTACAGTACCGTTAGTATAGTTTATTCCAGTAATCTCAGAACCGTTTGGGGCAATCAGCGTGAAATTTACAGATACTAAATAAGTGTAAGGATCAGGGTCAGTAACATTAGCTTTAAGGAAAGTTTTGATGTTATAGTACGGAACAGATGGAACTGTTACTAAATAATTGATCTTAGGGGCGCGGTAGACTTTCAGTCTGTAAGTTAGATTCATACCTGAACTGTTTTCGTACAGATCCTGTGACTCGTTTAAGTAGAAATAGAACGGGGTAGAGTTTGAACAGACAAGGCCGTTACAGGCAAATGCGTATACTTTCTGCACGTAGTTGT
>JBDRFR010000137.1:0-3234 GCA_043818675.1 Nanobdellota archaeon | reverse complement strand
TGATAAAGTTGGAAAGTCTGCTTTCTTAATCGAAACAAAAAACGAAAAGAAAATAATCAGGGAGATGTACAAATACCGAATTCCATTAACTCTGATAAAGCTCATACTTAAAAAATAAGATTAATTATGCAACAGAGTATTATTAGAAAATATTATAAATTATGCCGTACTTTCTTGGAAAAATGAAAATAGCTTGTATAGGCTGTGGGTATGTTGGGCTTGTGGTTGGAACATGCCTTGCAGATATGGGTAATGACGTAATCTGCATTGATATTGATAAAAATAAAATTGATAATCTTGAAAAAGGCATATTACCAATTTATGAGCAAGGATTAGCAGATCTGGTCAAAAGAAACAAAAATAGTGGAAGACTTGTCTTTACAACCGATATTAAGCAAGCAGTTGAACAATCCGAAATTATTTTTATTACGGTTGGGACACCGGCAAAAGATGACGGCAGCGTTAATTTATCTTATGTTTCTGAAGCAGCAAAAAGCATCGGCCAAAATATCAACGGATATAAAGTTATTGTAAACAAAAGCACGGTTCCTGTAGGAACAGCTGATGAAGTCCGGACAGTTATTCTGAGTGCCAATCCCAAAGCGATGTTTGATATGGTTTCAAATCCTGAATTTCTTAGAGAAGGCAAAGCCATAAAGGATTTTATGACACCGGACCGGATAATCATTGGTGTTGAGTCAGATAAGGCAAAAGATATTATGGTATCACTCTATAAAGGGATTGAAAGGACAGGAAAACCTATGCTTATAACAAATATTAAGTCAGCAGAGCTTATTAAGTATGCAAGCAATGCTATGCTTGCGACCAGGATATCGTTCATGAACCAACTGGCTCCATTATGTGAAAAAATCGGTGCGGACGTGAAGATTGTTGCCAAAGGCATCGGGCTTGATTCAAGGATAGGACCAAGATTTTTACAGGCAGGGATAGGATACGGCGGCTCATGTTTTCCTAAAGATGTAAGAGCGCTTGTTAGGACATTAAAACAGTATAGATGCCAATCTGATCTACTGGAATCTGTGGAAGAAATTAATAAACGGCAGAAGTATGAGATCATTAACAAACTTAAAAATCAATATCCTAAACTTCAAAATAAGAAAATTGCTGTATGGGGACTTTCTTTTAAGCCGGATACAAATGATATGAGGGGTGCGCCATCAGTTGAAATAATAAAGGAAATTCAGAAATTGGGCGCTATTGTAAGAGCGTTTGATCCTGTCGCAATTGAAGAATCCAAAAAGGTGATTGATAAGGTTTCCTATGGACAGAATCCATATGATACCATTGAAGGGTGCGATGCTTTGATAATACTTACAGAGTGGAATGAGTTTAGGGACCTTGATAAAGAAAAAATTAAGAAATTACTGAAAAATCCAGTTATTATTGATGGAAGAAATATTTATGATATTTGCGAGATGAAAAAACTCGGATTTAAATATCTGGGTATCGGAAGAGGTGTTTAAAATTAAATCTATTGTACTTTGTGCTGGGTATGCAACCAGATTGTACCCGCTGACATTAAATCAACCAAAACCATTACTAGAAGTTGGAGGAAAACCAATCTTAGAGCACTTACTAAAAAAAATTGAAGAGATTGATAATATTGAAGAAATTTTTATTGTTTCTAATACTAAGTTTTATAATCATTTTATTAAATGGGTGAATAATTATAAATCCACTAAAAAAATAACTGTTGTTAATGATCAAACAAGCTCAAACGAGGACAGGCTGGGTTCAATGGGCGACATACAGTTTGTCATTGAACATGAAAAAATTGATGATGATATTTTGGTTGTGGCAGGAGATAATTTGTTTGAATTCTCATTAATGGAAGTTGCTGATTTATTTAATATTAAGCGTAAAACAGTAGTTGCAGTTTACGATGTTAAACAAAAAGAACTAGCAAAGCAATACGGGATAGTGAGCATTGACAATGATAATAAGATTGTTGATTTTGTTGAAAAGCCGCAGGAACCAAAATCAACGTTGTCTTCTACTGGGATATACTTTTACCCAAAGCATATCATACCTTTTCTGATGAATTACGGCAAATCAGGCGAAAATACTGATAAAGCTGGTAATTTTTTAGAATGGCTGTTTAGAAATGAGGATGTATTTTGTTATGTATCCGATAAAAAGTGGTTTGATATTGGTTCAATGGATCAACTGGAGCAAGCTAAAAAAAATTTTAATTAGTGATTCTACTTTTTTTTCATATCAGCAAGCAATCCAAAGGATATTATCTGAATACCTACCATGATCAATAGAACGCTAAGTATGGCTGACCCAATATGACGAACTCTACCTGTTTTTAGGAAAAGGTATAACAGCCAAAAACCAATGATTAGACCCGGAACAATAAGAAAAGTGCCTGCACGGCCAAAAAGTTTGAGCGGCTCGTAATCCCTGTATGTTCTTATTATATTAATCCATGCCCGGATAGCATAGCCAAAAGGGTTTTTTATTAATCTGCTATTGCCGTCCCTGCGGGCAAAGAAGATGGGTATCTCTTTGATCTTAAACTTTTCACGTACAGCATGTATTATCTGTTCTTGTGTGTAAGTATGCGTTGACCGAAGATCAATTTTATGGGCCACTTCTTTTGTGAAAGCCCGATAGCCTGTCTGAGCATCGGTTATCTTTAAACCGACAATATTAGAGATTACTTTTGAGAAAGCCATATTACCCCATTTTTTGATAAGTGGCATATGTTCAATCTCACCTTTAAACCGCGAACCCAAAACAAGATCATTGCCCTTTTCAATTTCTTTGATTAGTTTTGGAATATCCTTTGCAAGGTATTGGCCATCAGCGTCTGTGTGGACAATAATATCCGCTCCCAATTTTAGGCATTTATCGATTTCAGTCCTAAACGTCTCTGCCAAACCGTAATTTTTAGGATGCGAATAAACAGTAGCGCCAAGATTTTTAGAAATCTCGGCGGTTTTATCAGAACTTCCATCATCAACAACTAAAATTTGATAATCATAATTAGCTTGTTTCATAACCTCGATTATATCGGTTATAACTTTACCTATGGTCTTTTCCTCATTGTAAGCCGGAATAGTAATTATTATTTTCATCTATGTTAAACCTCGTGGTTGTTTTTATAGTTTGTGCTTTCCAATTTGTTCAAACTACGACAGTTTTTTGTGGAAAATGGGAAAGCGAGCTCAGCGAGCGGATTTTCCACCTGATCGTTGTTTTTCACAA
>JBDRFR010000136.1:0-4013 GCA_043818675.1 Nanobdellota archaeon | reverse complement strand
TTCATAACAAAAACCATATGGTACCGAATCCTATAACTACAATGACAAGCATATTTAGTTTCCATAAAAGAAAAGAACAAATTTGAGTTTAATAAACTAACGCAGCAAGCTGCGGGGTATTAAACCCAAATAGGAATAAAGTTTATTTTATTCGGAGTAATCAATGAATTTGGATACTGGAAGCGAAGAAATAGGAAATCTTGTTACGCAACTTTCTGATGCAGGTCTCAAAGGAATTCCCAGAGACGTATTTCAAGCTAGTCATGACGATTATAAAACAAGGTTTGAAATGTTTTTACCAGTAAGCCATATTGAAATATTAACCCACCCATTAACAAAAGAACAAATCTTCCAGAAAATTGCTGATAGTTTTGCTGATGAGTTTGGTATTGATGATGCTTATGATAGTTTTTTACAGGAAGACACCGACATTCAGAGCATAACCCCTAGAAAACAAGCTAACGCCACAGAAGGAATTTATGTTATTAATTCAAGAACGGATTTTAGTTACCGAGCGTCCTTTTATCTTCATGTATTGCAACAAGGCATTTCTTTTCCAACAGGAGAAACGGCTAGTTTTGCTTTAGCCAGTGTTAGTGGCAGTGACCGCAACGCAAACGAACAATACTTAGAAGGTCTAATGAACGGACTCACATTATTAAAGGATAAAGATGTCCAAAAACAATTGTTAGAAGCAGCTAACCCTATTCAAGCTCAACAGATTCTTACCGATGCATATGCCAACCTGAAAAATTCATACGAAATTAAATTTGAGTTTCAGAAACAATAACTTTTACTTTATGCCCATTTTCTTTAGCTTCGTTTAAACACACATCAAATATTTCACATTCTAAGTTTTCTTTGATTTTAGCTTTAGAATATTTTCTTTTTTCCAGTCGCTTTTTTAGTTCTTTTAGACCACATTTGGTAACAATACATAGATCAACATATTTATCTGGCAGGTAATGGCTAAGATGTGAATCGATAATAAGACTTCTTCTGGAATTTTTTATTTTATCAATCAACACTTTATTAAGCTTATTAATATCGATAATCTTGCATTTCCTTTTATTATCATAGCCAGAAGATAGTTTATTTTCAGTTATTATTTTATTAACATCAACATATTCATAATTTTTCTCTTTTGACATTCTTTTGGCCAAGGTTGTCTTGCCAGTGCCAACAGAGCCAGTTATTATTATTGTTTTCATCCTAATTCTTTGATTAGATTTTTACATTTATCTATTGCTTGTTTTGCTGTTTCAAAATCCATTCTACAACCATAGTAAGTTAGAGAATTTCTCTTGAACCTCAGGTCATTAAACAAGAGATATAAGTCATCTCTGTTGAGAATATCCCTTAAATAAAAACCCAGGCAGATATGGTTAAGGATATTATATCCTTTTTTAAAAGTTATCGCCTGCAATAATTCAAGTAGTGATGTATAATAATCCTCAAAAACAAAATTACTGTTCTTTTCATTGATATCATTGATCAAACTTATTCTTTCATTTGCAGTCTCTATTAATGACTCTGCCCTTTTCCGGTCCGGAGTGATAGTTCTTGCTGACATGTTAATCAAGCACTCATCCCAGTTTGTTTCTTTCATTTGAAAACCTCTATCTGATTGTTGAGTGTTATGCCATTAATAATATTATTTGCAAGATGAGCATTTGATATTTCCTTTAGGCTTTTATACTGAAATACCTGTATTTCTCTTTTTAGGATTTTTTTAAAGTTGTCATACTTTGCCTGCCTTTTTGAAGGTGTTTCCAAGTAGATATCTATGTCGCTGCCTTCAATATCTTCCCCCTTTGCAAAAGATCCGAAAAGGACTATTACTGGATTGCTTAATTCCCGCCTTAAATATTCAATAATGCCTGACTCATAAAGCTTTTTTATATTAAAGAGCTTTTTTCCCAATATGTATTTTGCGCTTGCCCTGTTTGCGGTATAGAAATTCACGCTGCCTGTTTTAGCAATTATCAATATTTCTTCTTTTTCCAACTCGCGACAGTACCTGATAACTGATGGCAAGGGAAGTCTTAAAGTTCGCTCTATCTCCCTTACCCGCAGTTTAGCTGACGGACTGTCAAAGAAGTATTCCTTAATTGCTTGTTTGATATCTTTTCGTTTCATTTGATAATTATTAATATCAACAGATATTTAAAGTTATCGAATGATTCGCTCTCACGACTTAAAGTTTAGGAAATTAAACCCTAAAGCTCACTAAGCTCATAATTTAAGAAGCTGCATTCTGGCCTTTTTTACTCTTAACTTTATTTGATATAAAAGTTTTCTCTAAAATACATAATTTTAACAGTTAACATATGAGAACTAAACTGTTGGGTGGATATATTCACCCTGATACTTAGAAACTTGATGAAACTTAAAACCTGGCAGATCTCGAACTATAGCCGGAATTCGATTTAATTCATCATAACGGTCATCCAGGATATGTAATCCGAACAGATATACCCTTCTTTCAGGTGGATGTGAAAGCTTGCATTTTTTATTTTTCGAGATTTAGTTTGACATAGAAAAGTGTAAAAGTATAGTGAATAGATAAAATTAACCATATCTTCGGACAGCTTCTTCTATGTGCTTTTTTGCTTTTGTAATTTTTTCGTTTAAATATTCATATTGAATTTTATATCTGCCAAATTCTCTTAAAAATATTTTGGAATAACCTTTTCCAGAATCGACTAATCCAGTACCCTCTACACCTTTAACCCAGTTATGCAGGTCTTCTGTAATTTGAATAAATGTTGTAGCACTTTTTTTACCATCCGTTTTTGGCTCTGCAAACACTTTAGAGTATATATTTTTAGGTTGTAAATATCTTTTAATAAAAAATGTTGCTGATTCAATTGTATGTCCGCTTGAGGAGTACTCATCCACCACGAGAACGTTTTTTCCTTTACAATTTTTTGAAAGTGAGATAAAAAATTTGCTATTAGCAGAGGCTTTTAGTTCATCTGTTAGTCTATAGTTAGAAAATCTGGGCCAATTTATATTAAATATTTTTGGCCTATTAAACATATGTCTCTTTTTATATACCAATAAAAAGGCATATGAAAATGGTCTTGCAGATTTATCAAGGAAAACTATGGTTTGTATTTGCTTTTTCTCAACAACTTCAACAAGATAGTTAACAAAACCAATAGCTTCCTTATTTTCCTTTTCTGTGGAGTTTACAACATCTACTTCATCCTCTAATAATCTGACTAACTCAATGAGCTCTTTTGATGCTTCTTCAACATGCAAATTCAATCCATCATCAATTAAAAATTCTTCCCCAGTAAACTGTGAGGAGTAAGTTAAAAGTACATATTCTTTACTGATTATAACACTAAATAATCTAAGAATTTTTTTGAAGCTGTAATTTGAGATTAACTCTTGGATTATTCTTTCCTCATTGATAAGTATATCTTTTAATTTCAACAATATTTTTTTTACATGCCCATCGTATCCTTCAAGTTTGGCAATCCTTTCATCATCATCATCATCAAAATATTTTTGAGTATATTCCCTTTTGTATATTAATCGAAATAATGGTCTAATGTTGTCCTTATTGATAAGATTTCCTAGTGCCAAAAGTATGCTATCAATTTTACTGAAAATTTTTAGTTCTTTTTTATCATCAGTTAATTCTCTATGAACAAGTTCAAGAATTTCTTGTAATCTGGATCTTATAAAATCATTTTCAAATCTGATATCGCTTTCAGCTAATATTATATCTACTAACTAAACTTTTTCCTGATAAGACTTTGTTAATTTTAGCAATTCTGAATGAATTTTTTCAAATAATGTCTCCAGATTAGGCATAAGATTCGATATATTAATCAATTATATATTATTTTCCATAATTATACTCTGTTGCATAATTAATCTTATTTTTTAAGTATAAGCTTTATCAGAGTTAATGGAATTCGGTATTTGTACATCTCCCTGATTATTTTCTTTTCGTTTTTTGTTTCGATTAAGAAAGCAGACTTTCCAACTTTATCATA
>JBDRFR010000135.1:0-2364 GCA_043818675.1 Nanobdellota archaeon | reverse complement strand
CGTACTATTAGGAACGTCAACTTTATAAAAATTCGGATTTGTTTCATTATAGACAATTTGTTTGTTACTTTGCGGAGGACTTGCATTTGTTGTTGATACCCAATCAAAAAGAATACGATATGGTGGTGCAAACGGTGCGGGGCATGATCCTTTATTATTAGGCCCATTATCATTCCCCCGAGCCATTATAATCCAATATGATGGGTCTAATTGTCCCTCATACTCATCCCCAGCTCCAAGTAATGCGTGCCCAAATTCGTGTGCAGGTGTACCTATATGAAGAAAGGTAGTACTCCATCTTTCAGTTACGCTGAACATATTGCCCGTTGCACTTGGCCAGGTTGCACCGTCTCCGCCATCACCGGCATTAATAAAACCTATCACATCGTATTGATCAAGATCAACACCTAACTCTGTTTCTGCCTCTAATTTTGCTGAATCTCTTAACTCGGCTTTACTGAAATATTGATTGTAATAGGATTTTGACCTTGGCATTGTTACCCACAATGGTTTGGTAGGATACTGGGAATGTGCTGGATTAATTATTGAACGGTTGTTACTTCCGGCACCTATAATATCCAACTGGTTTATTGATTGATTTGAGTAAAAATCCCGGAAACTGCCATAGATTTCTTCACCATCTGGGTTTATTGGTTCATTACCAGGTATAGGATCATACCAATAAAAATCGGTTGAAAAAAACAAACTATCAAAATCTGCTTTTTTATAATAAGGCTCGTTAGGGCCTGTCCCTGGTCTTCTTACACTTGGTGTAAAATCAACCAAGACAACCGCAAGACTTTTTGTACCTATTGTGTTTGATGATTTATTGCCACTCGTAAATAGATCCAATTTTGATTGTATTGAAGCATTAAATTCTTCAATCTCAGCTTCAATTTCAGATATCCTTACATCCGTTCTTTTCAATTTGTAGGAAACTTTAAGCGGCGGATCAATGCCAACTTTCGCTTTTGAAGGACGGAAGTCTCCGCGGTTGTTCAAAACAGCGTAATAATACCAGTTGCCTTCACCCCTAACTATCCGGTAACCGTCTTTTGTTTCCATCCAGTTAAAAAATTCATCTCCCCAGTTTCTTGCTGTAAATGTTATACCATTCGGCTGTTTCCAGGTAATATAACCGGTATCCCGGTAACTTCCGTAAACTGTAAAAGAAAAAAAGAGCAACATGAATAAAACTACAATGATCTTTTTCATAAAGAACCTCCTTGAATTTGTTATTTTAAGTAAATAAGTTTTTTAGATTGCTGGAACTCACCTGCGCTTAAAGTATATATATAAATTCCGCTTGTAAGTTCTTTGGGCTTAAACTCTACTTTATGACTGCCGGCTCCAAGTTCTTTACCGATAAGTGTAGCGACCTCTTGCCCTAATACATTGAATATCTTTAATGTTATAAACTCTCGCTTTGGTAAACCAAATTGTATAAATGTAGAAGGGTTGAACGGATTGGGATAATTTTGAAACAACAAATAATTTTTACTTACTAATTGTTCATTATTATCATTTATACTTGTGATTACTTCGCCAAGATTTCCATCCTTGCTTATTTGCTGTGCAAATATTCCGTTAAAAGGTTCATCATCTGACCAAATTACAATTGCTCCTTTACTTTTATCAGAAATAATCTTGTATTTAAATGGACATTTATAAGTTAAAGGTAAATCGTTATTATCCCATAAATTAAAACCATTTGTATCAATTCTTTGTGTGTAAATATCATAACTACAAGGATTATTGTTTCTAGAGTCAAACCAAACATAAATCACGTTATTCGAATCACTTTTCACAAGCCCAACATGGAATTGATCTGAAGTGTTATTGTTAATCCTTTTAGGAAATAACCATTTTTTATTTCCCGTAAAAGATACTATTTGAGTTAAGATTGTACGTATTGATTCAACTTTTCTCGTCCAAACAAAGATTATTTCGCTAGTATCTAATATTTCAAAACCGGCACTCGCAAGAGGGCTACCAACACTATCTTGAAGTAAGATTCCCTCGTTTCCCCATTTATATCCACCCTCCGATGAAATATAGTTAGCAAACATATCATCATTAAAATTGAGTGGATTTCTTTTAACACCACTTGTTACAGCACCCCCATTTCCAACACTTATCATATTGTTATAAAGATATGTTGAAGGAGTAATCCAAATAGTTTCTCCTTCATTATCTATTCTTTCAAAAAAATAATTCCATTCGTGTCTATAATGGACAAGCACACCTCCCTCCCCATCACTAACCATTAAGGGACTTGAAAATATTGTATTGTTTTTACCCTTTTGGATTAACTTACTTGAATCTCCCCACATCCTTTCTCCTTCCTTAGATATCCTTTGTATA
>JBDRFR010000134.1:0-3952 GCA_043818675.1 Nanobdellota archaeon | reverse complement strand
ATGTTTGTTGAGACAGTCACATATCCTGCAGCTTTTTTTGCAGGACTACTTTCTTTTTTTTCTCCTTGCATACTGCCAGTTATACCCTCATATTTTACTTTTATAACTGGCTTTTCCTTGGAAGAGTTAACGATAGACTGTAATTCAGAAATCAGAAGGAGGGTATTTTTTTCTACTGTATCATTTGTTTCAGGTTTTTCATTTGTTTTTATTCTTATGGGAGCTTCAGCCTCATTGCTTGGGACTGTCATATATAAGTATAGTAATTTTATAAGAATAACGGGCGGTATTTTAATAATCATATTTGGGATACATTTAACCGGTTTAATCCGCATCCGTCATCTTTATCTTGAAAAACGTGTTCACATAGCCAAAAAACCCGTACATTTTCTGGGAACATTTATAATTGGCATGGCTTTTGCCGCAGGCTGGAGCCCTTGCATAGGGCCTTTATTAGGCTCAATACTTGTTCTTGCCGGCAATCAGGAGAATGTATGGCAGGGAGTTATACTTCTTATAATATATTCCGCAGGACTGGCGATGCCTTTTGTTATAGTTTCTATATTTATTAATTTTATGCTTATATTTATAAAAAAAGCATCTAAGGCTTTGAAATATGCAAACATTGTTGCAGGGATTATGCTTATTTTTATAGGAATATTTCTTATATCAAACAAAATGTATTTATTAACTATTTCTGGATAAATATACGATGAAAACTATATTTAAGTATACATGTTTTTTGACAATAATAATTGTTATTTTATCTACGTTGTCTTTCAGTTTTGCTTCTTCAAAATACATAAAGTGGTATACATACAAGCAAGGGATTGAGCTGAACAAAAAAGAAGGGGAAAAGATATTTTTATACTTTTATACTGACTTGTGCGCTTACTGTAAAAAGATGGAGAAAGAAACATTCAATGATTACTCAGTTGTTTCCTATCTAAATGAGAACTTTATTCCCATCAAGGTAAATTCAGATAGGGAGATTAAGATAGCGTTGGATTTTGGTATAAGAGGGGTGCCATCCACCTGTTTTATTGCAGAAAATGGAGAAAGAATTAGCAGCTTGCTCGGTTACATACCGCCTAAAAGGTTGCTTAATATTCTTAAATATATAAATACAGATAGTTTTAAAAAGATGGACTTTAGAAAATTTATGGAACTTTAGGCCCCTGTTTTGAGAGCCGATGAGCATATCTTTTTATCAGGCGTATTGAAGTAGAGGCTATCACACCTCCGCTCATTGCTACAAGAAGGGCAGGCACCCAAATATGTTCATTATATTCTATTTTTTCAACTGCTTCTAAGATACCGGCAATACCAAACAAAAAGACAACCAGCATGAATACAATAACTGTAAAACATGCTTTCTCAGTGTCATACCATGGCGCTATTACTTTTCTGAATAAGGGATTTTGGTCAAGAGGCATATTTATTATATTCCTTTAGTGTTTCAGGGTGAAATTTAAATTAATCATAACATGCAATCCATTGATAGATCAAGGTATACAACTAAATTATGATGAAAAGAAATTTTATAAATAGATGGTTAATCAGCATTATTATTTTCGGTGTATTCCTTAGTAATATTTGGGGGTGTGCTTTGTCTACAAAGAAACTTTTAATAAAAGATATATCAAAATCATTTGATGTAGGTACTATCATTTCCACGGATACAGGCAAACAAGTATCTTATGAGTATCTTGTTAATGATCTTGACGGCGTTCAAGTAATATATATCGGAGAAAGGCATAATGACCCGTCACACCATGATATTCAGCTCAGATTAATAAAAGAACTTTTCAAGTCGCATCCATATATTTCTGTTGGCATGGAAGCCTTTGATCTATCATACCAGCAGATTCTTTATCTTTGGTCAGATGGCGAGCTGAGTGAAGAAGAATTTATGGAAAAGATGCACTGGTACGCTAACTGGAAATTTGATTTTGAGCTATATAAAGATATTCTACTTTTTCTAAAGAATAACAAGATAAGAATAGTTGGTCTTAATTTACCTTTCCATATTCCGTCAAAAATAGCCATTGGCGGAATCGAGAGCCTTTCTGACGATGATAAGAAACACCTCCCTAAGGAAATAGACACTTCAGATGCTGCTCACAAGGCCTACTTAGAAAAAATATTTGAAAAACACAAGGTTAAGGGACGGGAAAAGTTTGATAATTTCTATATGGCCCAATGTGTGTGGGAAGAGATAATGGCTGAGTCAATCTCAAAAAATTTAAAAGGAAATCCAATGATAGTACTCGTTGGAAATGGCCACATTATTCATAAATTTGGAGTTCCAGACAGAGCATTTCGCCGCACAGGAGCTTCGTTCAAGACTATTTTTCTTGCACCGGCAGGTAGTGAAGCCGAGGCCGAACTTTCTTTTGCGGATTATATCTGGGTAACCCCTTCGATTAATAAACACCATATGAGGCGTAGCCCTCACGGTCACAGATGACGGTTTCGTAAAAAACCCATCTGCGGCGTTGTGCTTCACCTTTCGTCATTGCGGCGTACTATCAGTACGCCTCTCTCCTCAAGATTCGTACGCCTTGCATATGAACTTTTTACTTTGCTGTCGAATTTTTTAATTATAGTGAAATATTTTTTCTTGTGCCAAATCAATATAGATGGAATCTTTATAGTCAGAAATAATTTTGTTAAAAGCTTCAATGCTTTTGTCCTTATCTCCCATTACAGCACAAAGCCGTCCTAAATTAAAAAGGGTTTCGTCTTTAATTTTATCATCAGGTCCGGATAAAATTTTATTAAAATATTCTACAGCAGCGTTGTAATCTTTTTTTCCTTCGCATGAGTATGCAATACCGTTAAATATGAGGTTTTTAACAAATGGATTATTTTCAAAGCCGGAAAGGGCTTTATTATACAATTCCGTCGCCCTGTCAAACTCACCGGCATTGTAACAGATATTTGCATACATAACAGTTGCCAGTTTTGCACTATCTTTGCCCCAGTTGTTTTCAACAATCTGAATAAAATCGTCTGACACTTCCTGGTATGCTTTTACAGCTCCTTGCTCGGTTTTAATTTTTTCATATTTGGCCAAACTGTTTGCAAGCATAACAGAAGCTTTGCTTTCAGCTCTGTCTGAATAATAATAAAAAGAAGAAATAGCGACTATTATAAGCATAATCGCGATAGCCACTGATAATAAAAAAGTTTTATATTTTGCCAGAAATACGATGATTTTTGTGGTGAAGGAAATAAATTTATCAGGCTCTTCTAACTCTCTTTTTCGTGACCGGGTTACGCGTTTTTTCGCCACAATTCCTCCATTATTATTTTTTTTGGACAGGATTTACAAGATATTCAGGATTTAAATTATCTAAACTTTTCCAGTTAATCCAAATCCAAATCCTTATACATTGATACACATCTTCTTCATGTTGTAATTATATTTTATGATTTACTGGATAGCTACAATGAGAGTTGGTTTTGTTTGTGCACTTAAATAAAATCTTGTTTATCCCTGGCCCAGACCGAACACATTGGCTTAAACGAGTTGATTCAGGCGTATAATACCAGAGTAAACTTAATATCTAAATTAAATCGGATAGCGCCAGGGCAGGCCTGTTATCCTGTCAGATTTTTTTCAAAACGCTAAATTGCTACCAATTTACCAGACTAAAGATTTGTGAATCCAGCCCGTATCTCCATCAGCATGCTGAACATAAATCCAGTTGCCTTTGCGCTTTAAAATTTTAAATGGAATTCCTTCCTTGATGGTGAATAAAATTTCAAATTTTGTGTCTGGGCCTGATCGGACGTTACATTTTTCATTATTTGTAATAACTGACGGTATGTTACTGACAAGAGACTTGTGAATCCACCCTTTATCTCCCTCAAAATCTTGAAAATGATACCAGTTACCGGACTTTTTCAGAACAAGAATTGGATGATATTTTCCAACCTTCCACAG
>JBDRFR010000133.1:0-2578 GCA_043818675.1 Nanobdellota archaeon | reverse complement strand
TTAAATAATAATAATTTTGTATTTTCAATCTTTGCTCTTTCCATACTTCAAATAATTTTAATCTTCCTCTTTCATCAATCATTATTTCAAATTATTGGTATTTTATTTTTATCTTCAATCTTGGTTTTTTCTATTGGCATAAAGAGCGTTCTAAAAAATAAGACATGAAAGATATTAAGGACAAGATTACTGTTATAATGCCGGCATTTAATGAAGCTGAAGCAATTGAGAGGAACGTTAAGGAGACAATTAAAACATTTGATAATTTTAATGTTGATTATGAGATTATTATTATTGATGATGGAAGTACTGATGAAACCTGGAAAAAGATAAAGGAGCTTGAAGATAATTCTCATAATGTAAAAGCTACTAGAAATATGAAGAATTATGGTAAGGGTAGAGCCTTAAAGAAGGGGTTTCGATTCGCAAAAGGAAAGTATGTTGTATTTCTAGATTCAGATATTGATTTACATCCTGCGCAGCTAGAGACCTTCTTTGATATTATGAGGCTTGATGATGCTGATATTGTTATTGGTTCAAAACGCCACCCCAATTCAAAATTGAACTACCCTTTGCAAAGGAAAATCATCAGCTCGATTTATTTTTTCTTTATAAAGATACTTTTTGGGTTACCTATCAGGGATACTCAAACAGGACTAAAATTATTTAAACACCAAGTTCTAAAAGATGTTTTTCCAAAAGTTGTTGTAAAATCTTTTGCCTTTGATTTAGAAATCCTTGCTTATGCCTATAGACTGGGATATAAGATTGCAGAAGCCCCGGTTTTTATAGATTCTAAAAGAGAATTTAGCAGGATAGGATTTAGAGATATGTTTAATACTGGTTTGGATACTCTCTTGGTTTTTTATAGGATGTATTTTGCAAAAAAATATGATATTGTTGAGGACGAGTGATGTTTCCTTTTGTTTCCATAATTATTGCAGCTAAATCTAACAATAGGTATCTTGAAGAATGTGTAAAAAATTGTTTAAAATTAGATTATCCATTTTTCGAAATAATAATTTTACCTGATGAAGATATGGCTGTTTATGATGATCCCAAAATAAAGATTATTTCAACCGGGAAGATACTCCCAGCTGCAAAAAGGGATATCGGAGCAACCCAAGCAAGAGGAGAGATTCTCGCTTTTTTAGATGATGACACTTTCCCCAGTTTAAATTGGTTAAAAAATGCTGCCTTAGGTTTTAAAGATTCTGATGTTGCATGCGTTTGCGGTCCAGCCGTTACCCCTGGAAACGAAACCCTGTTTAATAAAGCAAGTGGTAAGGTTTATGAATCAATAGCTGTGAGTGGGCCAGCAAGATTTAGATACGTGCCCTTAAAGAAAAGATTTACGGATGATTTCCCATCATGCAATTTTCTTATAAGAAAAGAGGTGTTTCAGAACATAGGTGGTTTTAATACAAAGTTTTGGCCTGGCGAAGATACAATATTATGTTTGGAGGTTGTGCATAAATTAAAAAAGAAGATACTTTATGACCCTAATGTGCTAGTGGCCCACTACAGAAGGCCGCTCTTTAGAAAACATTTAAATCAGGTGGCAAATTATGCCAGACACAGAGGATACTTCATAAAGAGATACCCCCAGACGTCATTTAAAATGGGCTATTTTTTCCCTAGCTTAATCACTTTATTGATCAGTATATCTTTATTTCTCGCGATGATTTTAGACTATAGATTTTTATTTTTAATTTTGACATATTTAATTCTTGTTCTAATTTTTAGTATGCAAAATAATTTAAAACTAACTGTACTAGTTTTTTTAGGTACAGTTTTAACGCATTTAACTTATGGGGTTAATCTTGTAATTGGATTATTCACAAAAAAATTAAAAGAAGAATAGATGAAAATACTTTTTACATATCCTCCTATTGATACTAAAAAAGGAACGCCTTTGCTGTCGCAAAATCGTCAGTTCCAGTATTTTAAAGAACCCACGTATATTTATCCTGTGGTACCAGCTTATGCTGTTAGTTTATTGAAAAAAAATGGATTCGATGTTTTATGGAAAGATTGTATAGCCGAGAAAGTAAAAGAGAATAAATTTTATGAATTCTTGAATGAAGAAAAGCCAAGCTTAATTGTTATTGAGACAAAAACTCCGGTAGTCAAGCAGCATTGGAATATTATTAGCGAGATTAAGAAAAGGTTCCCTGTAGTAAAAGTCGCCTTATGCGGTGATCACGTTACTGCTTTGCCATTGGAATCAATGCAAAATTCAGAAGTAGATTTTATTTTAACTGGTGGAGACTACGATTTTCTTCTGCTTAATTTGTGCAGCGTCATCAAAAATTCTGAAACTTTTAATAATCTTGAGCCGGGTATTTACTTTCGAGATAATGGGCAAATACAGAATTCAGGAAATTTTATCCTAAATCACGATCTAGATGAGTTGCCTCTAATCGATAGAGAATTATCAAATTGGAAATTATACGCTTATAAAAATGGAAATTTTAAGAAAACCCCAGGAACATATATTATGGCAGGTCGCGACTGTTGGTGGGGCAAGTGTAAATTTTGCTCCTGGCCAACCTTATATCCGAAATACAGAACGCGC
>JBDRFR010000132.1:0-3646 GCA_043818675.1 Nanobdellota archaeon | reverse complement strand
GTACGCCCCTTATAGGTACCACAGGAATGACATACATGATGTGATACTTTAGTTTCTCCGCACTGGGGGCAAGCGGTTAAATTCGGAGCCACAGCTTTAATATGAGCGCGTCTTGAATTACGCTTTGACTTAGACGTTTTACGTTTTGGTAAAGCCATAAGTAATCTCCTAACTATCTGTATTTATATAATATAATGCAAATCACTACTTAATAAAAAACTCCGACACTAGTAATTTAATTGAAAAAGATTGTCAAGAACTTTTATTATGTATATTGTCAAATTGATAATTTTGTATATATTTAATCAGAATCATTGGAATTATTTTATAAATTATGGGGGAAATATATTTGCAACATATTTAAATTATTATATTAATTTCATATCGTTCAATCTGTCTTTCTGTCTTTTCATGTCCCTTTATCCCAAAAAAATATACTCAAAAAATTTCTGGTATTTTTATATTTAGATTGGCTTTTATATGATTTATTGCATTTTTTACTAGTTTTAGATACTATTTTATTTATTGAAAGTAAATCATCGATACAATAAAAATTGTATTCTATTGTATTTATTGTTAAAATAAAATATATTACTTAATTTATAAAAGTAAATAATGATGAATTTGTAAAAAGTCTCCTAAACTTGTCATTTCGAGCGAAGCGAGAAATCTTTGGTCTGTAACGCATTGAAAATATAAGATTTCTCCCTGCAGTCGAAATGACATACCGGCCGAATCCGACTTTTTACGAATTCATCAATAATGAGACCTTTGAATTTTGCCAGAAATAGTCTAATCCCCCGATCAGGTCGAGGACAAGATTGTCATTCCCGTGAAAACGGAAATCCAGTCCCCGATCAGGTCGAGGAGAAGCTTCGCGGGAATGACGGGAAGAGGGCATTTTTCAAAGGTCTCATAATCAGACAAATTATACATTTATATTTATTTAACGGCTGAAAAACTTATTTGTATTAAAAAAAGTGCCAAATTAGCTTGACTCTATTTTTAATTTTATATATTTTTTATTAAAATGAAATGAGGGATCGTCTAAAGGCAGGACGACGGGTTCTGGCCCCGTTAATCAAGGTTCGAATCCTTGTCCCTCAGCCAAAAAAGTAAGGGGTTATGAGTTTTTTTCTTATAACCCCTTTTGTCTTATTTCTTTTCCGCTTATGTTATTCGTATATTAGCTGTATTCGAGCGAACTATTTTGATAATTTTGTAAACGTTCTTGGCGAAGTGAAGCGTAAAAATTGAAGCTGTCTGAGTCCCGAGCGAAGCGAGGTCGAGTTCTTCAATTTTAGCGGAACGAGCCTTAGAAACGTTCAAAATGATCAAACGGTTAGCGAGGATATTGCTAATATACGGAACGTAATTATGATAACTGCTCTAAATCAACAATAACTACAGAGGAATATATAATGACAAATTATGAACTGGCAAAACAGATTTACAGGGATTTATCCCCTATTGCACCAAAATTATCTGCTGCCCTAAATCGTGCATTAATTGATATCGGCGAAGGATCAATTTTAGTCGGCCTTGGAAAAGGAATGCACAAAGATGATGCTGTCTCGTTTCAGGAAACTGAAATCATAAATCTAAAAGGAACAGATCGGGCAAATATAATTGCTAAAATTACAGAAGTGTTATGGAAGTTAGAAGGACATACTTCATGGAAAGTGGTAATTGACAAAAAGCCCGGCTCTAATAAAAAAAATATCGAGCTGCTTTATACGCTTATCAGAAGTAAGGATATTTGATTCCACAAGCTGAGTCTGCCGCATAGTATTTAGTTTTGACTTTCATATTTCATGGTAGTATAAACAATTCAGGTTCCACGCCCTTAATTCCTGCCAACGCCAAGCGGGTAATGGGCTGAATAAAATTTTGCTTTAAAGCACATTTTACCCGGAAAGAGCCAATATGAAAACATGCCGTATAATAATTATTCTGCTGTCCATAACGATACTCTCCGCATGCGCCGGAAGTAATCATGCAATAAAAAAATCCGATAAAACTATTTCAGGTATTAAAGAAATCAAAAAAGGGACGTCTTTTTATAAAAAAGGATGTTACAAGCGATCACTAGAGCACTTCTTGAGAGCACATGAGATGTTTGTCTTTTCTGATAATTTAAGTGGTATCGCCATGAGTATGAACAGCATAGGCAATATTTACAGAGCAACTGATTGCATTTCTTCTGCCATAGATTTTTTCGATGAATCCTGCCGTATATTTTTATATATTAACGACAATGAAGGTGCTGTTCAGGCTCTTTCAAACAAAACTGCTGCATTATTAGAAAATGGCTGGCTTGAAGAAGCATCTAATGTTTTACGCCTCGCAGAAAGCTTAGCGAAAAATAACAAAAAACTTTCTGCGACATTGCTTAAAAACCGGGGGATTCTCCTTATCAGAGAAAAAGAGTTCAAAAGCGCTGAAGATATATTAAAAAAAGCTCTTGATAAAGTTGAACCTGCAAACTTTTCAGAAATCGCGGCAATCAATTTTGCTTTAGGGAATCTTATGGTTGAAACAAAGCGCTCCGACAATGCTGTTGAATATTTTAAAAAAGCTTTATCTGCCGATCAATCTTCAGGATTCATTAAAGGAATTGCAGATGATCTGGCTACAATTGGGACGGTCTATTACAATCAGGATAAATACGAACCTGCAGTAAACTTTTTTAATCGAAGCATTAAGATTTATGCTCTTATTGGAAACGAAAGTAAGGTGTATGAGATAATGGAGCTTCTGAATAAGTCTTCAGAAAAGGCAGAGATTAATATAAGCGTAACAAAGGATTTCGTTAAAAGATGGATGGAGGGCAAGTCGCTTGAAAGTCTTTGTGACTGAGGACTATAAAAATTTATATTTTTAGTGCTGCTTCTGTCGCACTTCTTAATGCTGAGCCGATATTGCCCGGCATTTTAGCATCACCTACAGCAATTACATTTTTAACTTTATTTTTAAGCTCATGTAAAAGACTGTCTTCCGGCTTGGCCTGAATAGCAACTACCACATTGTCTGCCTCTATAATAAATTCTTCGCTATCTTTCCTTGCCAGCCGAACTCTATCCTTTTCTACAGAAGTAACCTGAGTTTCCGTAAATATTTTTACTCCTTTTTCAACCAGTCTCGACAAAAGTCGCTCTCTGGGTATCTTTTTCATCTTGGGAAGCACTTGAGGCAGTATTTCCACAATACTTACTTGCCTATCAGGTGTAGCCAGCCAATCAGCTGTTTCGCAGCCAATATCACCACCACCGATAATTACTACCCTGCGGCCCAAATCATACTCTTGCTCATATATTTCCCTGACAAAAACAACTAGGTCAGAATCTATCCCGGGAATATCTAACTCCCCTTCGATAGAACCTGTTGCCACAATAACTAAATCTGGATCAAGTGAGACAATCTCATCTGCCTTAGCCTGATATCCTGTACGGAGACTGACACTGCTTTTATTAATGCAGTATTTAAGATAACGCAAAATCTCAGATACTTCTTCCTTAAAAGGAGCTTTGCTGGCAAGCCTTACCTGGCCCCCAAGCTGATTCTGCTCCCATAATTCAACTTCATGCCCTCTCTGATCTGCTAATATGGCAGCCTGCATACCACTTGGGCCTCCACCTATCACAAT
>JBDRFR010000131.1:0-3162 GCA_043818675.1 Nanobdellota archaeon | reverse complement strand
GTAGTTTCAACTGTTCTTGTTAATTCAATTTTTGTAGTTTCTAAAAGAAAGGAGTATATTTTAACAGATGCCTTGTATATATCATCATCTAAGGTTGTGTTATGGTACCAAAATTCTGAGTTAGTAACACATAACTCATAGTTTTCAGTAGTTTCGCATGAATCATTCTTTACAATAACAATTGAATTAGTTGGTAAAGTAATAAATACTATATCATGGGCAGAGCTTAAACTAAAACTAAATATTTCATTACTTATATTAATTGTATTTAATTGATTAGAATAAATAGTTCCAGAGTAAATTTGCCTTTCATCTGCAGCATAAGTATATGAAATTATGATTAATAACAAAAAGATTATATAAAAAAAACTTTTTTTTTGCATATAATAATATATAATATAAATAGTATAAAAAACCTTTTATTGGTTTAGTTTTTCATTTGGTTGCCTAGTGTATTGGCTGCGGTTTAATTTCTTCTTAAAAACAATTAGGGGATAGGGCTCATTTGCTTTGGTTAATAGTACCATTTTTTAGTAATGTTTTTAAATAATGATAGAATTCCTTAATATTTATAGTTAGATGTATATATTGGTGATAAAAATGATGAAAACAAAAACATTGCAAATTATTGTGTTAATGCTATTAATTAATATGCTCTTTGTAAGAGCATCAATAGATGCAAGTTATGAATGCAGGGAAAAAAACTGCATGGAAGGTACAGAAATAGATTTTACTGTAAATATATATAATAACATCAATAAGAGCATAAATGTAGGTGATGTATACATAAAAGACAAGGATTATGGTGCTGTTCTTGGATTTGACATTAGTGAGAATATAGTTTTAGGTCCAGATGAGGTTCATGGCTTTAACTTTACAAGTCTTGTTAAAGCTCCAACAAAAGGCTATACTTTTTACTATGCTCCATGTTTTAAGATGTCTTATTCTGACAAGCCAGAAGAGGTTTTTGAGATATGCGGCAAGACTGTAAAAAGTTTTACAGTTATTCCATTATCAGAAATTGAGTGCAAAGAAGACTCTGAGTGTGATGATAATGAATACTGCAACACATTCAGCATTTACAAATGCAGGAAATTAGAGTGCAAGCCAAATGAGGTTGCAATTAATCATTCATGTGCAGTATTAGAACCAAAAAAAATAGTTGTTATTAATTGGTGGAATATTATATTAACAGTTGGATTTATTATTTTAGCTGTTATTTTATTGTTTTTATTTGTAGGAAGAAAACAAAAGCATGAAGAAGAGGATTATGTGGATATGACTACTGAATTTAATGAAAAGGAAGAATCTCCTAAAAAAGAGGAAACAGATAAGGAAGAGGAGCATAAAAAAGAGAAATTAGATAAAGAGAATAAAAAGATTGAAGAATCTTTTAGGGAATTAAAAGAAGATAAGCCTAAAAAAGATGAAAAGAGTAAAGAAATTAAGGAATTTACTCAAGAACCTAAGCAAAAAAAACCTAAAAAAGATGAAGAGAATAAAGAAATCAAGGATTCTGTTAAAGAGATTAAAGAAAAGGATGAACCTAAAAAAGGAGTTGGAGGGGATGAAGAAATTAAAAAGAAAACCAAACCAAAAAATAAAAAGAAATACAAGCGTGT
This sequence comes from Nanobdellota archaeon, assembly GCA_043818675.1. GTDB lineage: Archaea > Nanobdellota > Nanobdellia > Woesearchaeales > DATDXC01 > JBDRFR01. Next base: position 1,540 of record JBDRFR010000131.1, on the reverse strand, counting down.
AAAACTAAATAAAACTTATGAAGAAGTCCCAGATTATATAGTAGATGAACAAAAAGAGGAAACTAAAAAAAAGCAGGAGCAGGAAATAGAAGACGACAAAATAGAAATAATGGATTACAGTGGTTATGAAGATGAAGATGATGATGAAGAAAATAGGGATATTCTTTGATTAATTATTTTCATGCCCCGGTGGCTTAGTGGCTATAGCGCCACCTTGGTAAGGTGGAGGTCGCGAGTTCAACTCTCGCTCGGGGCTTTTTTACACAACATTTAAATATTAATTCTAATCTTATATTTTTAGTTGGGCTCATGATCTAGTGGCTATGATGTCACCTTGACGATTTAAAAAATCAAAATGGTGAATATCCCCGGTTCGAACAAATGGTTACGCTCATTTGATACGCAAAGAGCGACATTCAATTGCACTGCAATTGAAGTCCCTCACGCTCGCTTCGCTCGCAACCAATACGAAAGTCCGGGTGGGCCCACTTGCTCACTACGTTCGCAATAAGTAAAGAGGTTGATAATATCAGAAAAATAAAAGAGGAATTTTCAAAATATTTCATACTGCTGTTCTTTATTATAGCTGTTTTCCTAGTTTTCTTGATTATCAAACCATTTATAATTACAATATTAACCAGCATTATAATCTCATATATATTTTATCCTTTGTACAAATGGATTAATAAAAAAACAAAGAGAAAAAACCTTTCTGCGTTCATAGTAACAATGCTGGTCATAATTTTAATAATCTCTCCGATTCTATTTGTTGTAAATTCACTTACAAGGGAAGTTATAGTAGTTTATACTGACTCAAAACAAAGAATTACAGAAGGAAATATAATTAATACAGAATCTGGTTCTAATTTGTGGAAATTAAATTCTTTCCTGGTTAGTATAGCAGGAAAACCACAAATTATTTCTTCCATTGACAGCATCACAAATTCTATAATAAGCTCGTTATCAAACTTTGTATTTACAATACCAAAGAAAATACTCAGTTTTTTTGTTATGATATTTTTAATCTTTTTCATGCTAAGAGATGGGGAGTTAATAGTCAAAAAAATAAAATATTTTATTCCATTAAAAAAGCATCACCAAAATAAGATAGTGAAAAAATTTAGCAGTGTTACACGTGCGGTTGTTTATGGCCATTTTATAACAGCACTAATTCAGGGAATGGTTGGTGTATTGGGCTTGTATATATTTGGAGTTAAATCTCCTCTTGTATGGGGAATTATTATGTTAGTTGCATGCATGATACCTTTTGTTGGATCTCCAATAGTGTGGTTCCCATTAGGTATGTTAAAATTAATTGAAGGGCTGACAACAAACAGCACATCTGTAGCATTAAAGGGTGCGGGTCTTCTTATTTATGGATTCATTGTAATATCATCAGTTGACAATTTAATAAAGCCCAAAATCATTGGAGATATAGCAAGAATCCATCCTACAATAATACTGATTGGTGTTTTAGGCGGATTGTTAATGTTTGGTGTTATAGGAATTGTTGTAGGCCCTTTGATACTATCACTATTTT
>JBDRFR010000130.1:0-3283 GCA_043818675.1 Nanobdellota archaeon | reverse complement strand
AAGGTATGGTAAAAAAAACAGGCATAATATTAATATTGATTGTTTTATCCTGCATTCTTTCAGGAAATAAAGCCTCAGCTGCTTTGTGTCCTGTTGGTTATACATACGAATATGAGGCAAATAATGGCGTAAAGTGTTATTCTCCTTTGCGCGGACCGTCAACCTGGAACGCAGCATATGCTGATTGTTCATCAGTTGGCGGAGATATTTTGAACGGCCCCTTTAAATGGGATTTATGTTCAATTACAGGAGGTTGCGCGCCAATAACCGGAGTAAGAAAAATAATTTGGAGAGGAACAGGTGATTCTCAAACTTTTGGATTAAGATATGTTAAATATAATCCTAATGAGGCTGGGCCAGCTAGTTCAAGCGAGGGCTGTTGTTGCCCAATAGCAAGTTATGTTTCAGCCACTCTATCAAGCGGAGCCTGTTACATTGGCCCTGCTTGGGTGATTGGTGATAATTATGATGGCTCCCATTATTATTGGTGTATGGCTCCGCCTTCTTGCAGCGCTTCAACATTGATCAACGGACGCATTTGGGAAGTAAAAAATTCAAGCGGAAACAGGATATTAGCCATAGACGAAGACGGCGATATGGAAATTCTCTCTGCCTCGGTTAATGAAAATACAACTCCAACAGGAAGTTATACCAATACTTTTATTGTCAAAAAAGTGAACGATATGAAATTTGCTTTTAATGAAACAGAAGTAAAGATTGCCGGCACAATCAGCAATTATCAAAGCCAGGCAGTCTTAGATAATATGAATGGTGATGATTTAGCAATAAAAAATTCAAGCGGAACTATAGTAGCAAGATTTGACGGTGCAACCGGGAATATCTACTTAAAAGGAGCCAGAAGCGGACCAGCTTGTCCTCCGATTATAACAAGTTTCTCTGCTTCTCCTAGCGTGCTGCAAGAGCCAGGCGGCCCTACTACACTTAGCTGGACAAGCGTTAATGCTGATTCTTGCACTGCTTCTGTTGGTTGGTCTGGCGCAAAATCAACATCGGGTTCAGAGAGTGTTTCTATTACAACAACCACTACTTTCACTTTAACCTGTTCTAGTTCTGGCGGAAGTGTTTCAAAATCAATACAGGTCCCAGTGCAAAGGCAAGTCTGGGTGTGGCAAAAGCTTGTCGGAACCGAAGTATTCGATCCCAGTGTTCCGATGGGAGACGCGTATTCTTGTCCAGGCGCTTTAACAGAAGGATATTCAATGGGAACTGCTGGTACATTATCCGGTGATACATTACTATGGTCCGAGTTGTTTATGCCGCCACCAGTTCAACCCAGCACATGGAAAGCTAAATACCAATGCACTTTCTATTGGATGAACATATAATTAATTGCTAAAAAGTTTGTTTTGCTGTGGATAACTTTTTTTAATTAATATAAAATTGAGGTATAATATAAGGCAATGATAAACATAAAAAGAACAACACTTATAACGGCAATTCTGGTTTTTTTACTTGCTCCTAATTTTAGTTCTGCAATTACTGTTTCAGAGATTCAAGCCCAGCTTGATGCCATTCTTCTAAAAGTCCAAGAACTGCAGACTCAATTGACTCAATTGAATCAATATGTTTCAGAAACAACTACTTTAACATCTCCATACCCATCACCTTCTCCAGCACCATCTTCACCAACAGAATGGTGCCATACTTTTAATACTAATTTAAAAATCGGAGATTCTGGCCCTGAAGTCCAGGCCCTGCAAACCGCCTTAGAAAAGCAGGGGTTAACAATTAATCAAGATGAAAAAACTGCCGGTTCTTTTGGAGAATCAACTGCTTCATCAGCAGTCAGTTTTCAGGAAAAATATAGAGTAGAAATCCTATCTTCTTGGAATTTAGAACGTGGAACTGGTTATGTTGGGATTACCACCAGAACGAAATTAAATAGATTATATGGTTGCGGAGGGTCAGTAATATCCGACAGCGGAACAGATAAGTTTATCGGCCCATTTGATGGCGGGACAACAGCTTATGGCGGATCAGGAGTTCCTTTGATAGGTGTTCCTTGCCCATGCCAGGGTGTTAAATCGGAAAATCAGTGCAGTAATTTAGCTTTAACTTGCGCTTCTCAATGGCAGGCTTGTTATCATCCCCTAGGAAGCATGTTTTCTTCTTACAACTTTCAATTTTATGAAAAAGATGGAATTTACGGAAATACAGGCAAAAATGTTTCTGTTGGCACGGCAGTAGTTTTAGAGGGCTGCATAAAAGACATTTCCACTATTCCTTCTGACTATAAATCAAAAGTCAGCAGAATTGTTTGGCCCTCAGAGCTATAATTTAAAACCTTGCAAAATTTATAATAATTGCTAGTATATTTTTATTGGCTGAAAAGCCTTGTTTTGTTTGTTTTAGTATGACAATAGATAAAAAATATCAAAAAATCGCCGTTCCGGAGATGAAAAAGAAATTCGGCTATAAAAATAGCATGGCTGTGCCCAAAATAACTAAGGTGGTTGTTAATACTGGCATCGGCAGATTTAAAGACGAAAAAGAAAGAAAAGAAATTATAGAAAAATCTTTTGTTCTTATAACCGGCCAGAAGCCTGTCCGCAATGCATCTAAAAAATCAATTGCCGGGTTTAAATTAAGAGAAGGAGTTACTGTCGGGTTTTCAGCCACTTTGCGCAAAAAAAGAATGTATGATTTTTTAGATAAATTAATCAACATTACAATTCCAAGAATCAGAGATTTCAGGGGATTGAACCCGAATTCCATTGACAATAGAGGCAGTTTAAACATAGGATTTAAAGAACATACTGTTTTTCCTGAAACTAGCAATGATGAAATCAGAAATTCTTTTGGTTTGGGTGTTACAGTGGTTACGAAGGCCAAACATACAGCAGCGGCGCTTGAATTATTTAAATTATTAGGATTTCCGTTTAAACATTGAATGTTGCACACAACATTCAATGTTAAATAGCATGGCAAAGAAATCAGTTATAGCAAGATCGCAGAAAAAACCAAAATACAAAAGCCGAGTTGTAAGGCGATGTTTTAGATGCGGGCGAAAAAGAGGATATTTAAGAGATTTTGACCTTTGCAGAATTTGTTTTCGGGAATTAGCAAATGAGGGTAAGATACCGGGAGTGCGTAAATCAAGCTGGTAGTTCAATAAATTCACTATGGATAATATAGCAAACATGTTAACAATAATAAGAAATGCCCAAGCTGTTAAAAAAGAAACAGCCAGTGTTCTTTATACTAAAATAAATTCAGCTATTTTATCTATTTTGGAAAAAGAAGGATTTATTAAAAAGACAGA
>JBDRFR010000129.1:0-2792 GCA_043818675.1 Nanobdellota archaeon | reverse complement strand
TATAGTATCTGACATAATTAAGTAGACTATTTATTAAAGAACTCTTTTATCTGTTCTGGTCGTTTTTGAATCGATCTCAAAGAACCAAGCACAGCAGATTTTAATTCTTTTTTGTTTTTCATTGGTTTTGCATTTAGTTTTTGTATCTTTACAGTATTCCAAACTTCTTCATCTGGATTCAACTCGGGGGAATATCCAGGCAAATAGTGAAGAGACAGCCATGATGCGTTTTCCAGAGCAAAACGTCCTATAACTTTTGCTTTATGACATGGTGCTCCGTCAATAATAAAGAAAAGTTTACGGTTAATAAAATGTTTATGCAGAGATTTCATAAAATTAATCAATGTTTCAGAATTAAAATTTGTTTTGGCAATTTGAAAAAGAAGATGGCCTTTGGTGCTAACAGCCGAAGTAACTGCAACGTAAATGCCTTTTTTGCCAGAAACACGAACAATTGGTTTAACATCTGGAAAAGTCCATGTTTTTCCCACATGCGGGATCAATTTAAAAACACTCTCATCTCCATAAAGAATCAGTCCATGGGATTGAGAAGCAGAGCGTATAATTTTGGGAAGTTCATATCTTTTCCATCTTCGTACTTTCTTAATATCTTGTTCCAAGGCTCGCCTCTCAGGGCTTTTACGCACAAGTCCCAATCTTCTCAAAAATCTTGGCATATAATCTCGGTGCATCTTTATGCCAAACTTCTTTCGTATAAGAGTTCGCACACGAGGTCCTGTCCAAAGATCAGAGGCGAAACCGTAATCAGTTGCTGGCTGTCGCAATATATTCATCAACTTAAAAATGTTTTTTTGCTCAAGTTTCGTAGGGGCTCCTGTTGTTTTTTTAGATTTCAATTGCTTGAGACCATGTCGGTGATATTTTTGGAGCCATCCAAACACGGTAGAACGATTCAATCTCATGCCCATTGCAATATCTTCGACACGGACACCTCTTTTTACCATGCGTACTGCGGTCATTCTCATAATTTCAAGCGTATTATGGTCAATGCTATACCCATATGCCATGCTATTAGCATAACATATTAGTCAGTAAAAGTCTACTTAATTATGTCAGACATTATAAAATAGAAATTATATCCCTAAAGGATGTGAGCTGATGTGGGTTAAGTTATGTGAAATTATCTCTAACTGCAGGGGATTGTCGTTTTATGTTGCCGGGTATAGTTGTTCTGTGGTTGGTGGAGCAATTGCTATTAAATTTGTAATGAAACCTCTATGGACTACAGTACAAAATAAAGGTGTAAAGGAAGAAATTACTCAAAATTATCCCTGCATTGTTGGATACATTGAGAGATTCTTATATACCACCGCATTGTTATCAGCGTATCCTGGTTTTATTGGCATTTGGTTAGCTTTTAAAGTTACGGGCCGCTGGGAAAGGGCTAAACGACAGTTTGATGATTTATATAACCTTAAAAATCCTAACAACATTGATCCTAACGACCCTAACAATATTAACCCTATAAATAAGATGAAGGCACACGCGATCTATTATGTGTTTATCATAGGAAATGGTTTGAGTATTACTTATGCAGTAATAGGATATAAGATAATTGATTGGATACACCGGGGACAAAATTTACAATTGTCCCAACCGGAAAAATTTTTAGAATGGTCCAAAGTAATATTGATTCCCCTTTTGGTGATTCTGGCTACTTTAATTTTGGAGAAGCTTGCTAAAGATTTATCAAAGAGTTGGGCGAATCTAATATGCAAATGTTCTTCATGCGGCCAAGAGTTTTATGCTTCCGAGAAAAAAATAATTTGTTTGAAATGTTCCGAAAGAAATACAACGCACTAGAAGATAAAAAAATATAACAAATAAATTCACCTGACCTAACTCCGCGCCTTCGGCGCTCCGTTAGGCAGGTGATTATTACGTTATGTATAAAAATAAGAAAATAGGGAATTAAATATGAGCAAAGAATTTAAACGTACGGAACATCCAGACATCATAGTACATTGGACAGGAAAAGATATTGACATAGAAGATCCTGAATTTTCAAAAACTTTGCCCGTTGATTGGCGAAAACACTGTTTGCGCCCCATCCAGCAACCATCTTTAATCAAAACCCCTAAACTGATTGAAGCACATGTAAAACGCCTACGGGATATTTTAAAATATGGGTTATGGATGACTGGCGAAAAATCAAGAAAAGAAATTTTTAATAAGACAGAAAACAAAGGATACAGTAGAAATGATGGAAGAGCATTTGATTCTCATAAAGTGTCAAGAATTTCTTTTACGGAACTGAAACTTTCGGAAGCCCGACAACATGCCTATGAATATGGTCGTTTGGGAATCGGAGTAAAAAGAATGTTTCTTTATAATAGAGCAGGGCAACCACTGGTTTACGTTGGCCCAATGCAAAAAAAATCAGCTGATGTATATCAGATAAGTGGATATGAAACAGAACTTCAAAAACCAAATTGGGTTTACCATTGTTTAGGAAAGTCCAATTGCAACCTTCAAAGTCTCCTAAAATATACAGGAGAAATGGAAGATAATCTGAATTACAAGTATTATTCGGAATCTGAATGGCGTATTATTTATTCGGACGCATTCAAAAAAATGAGTTCTTTGGCTAACTTTGACGGCATTGTTGAAGGCAAAAACTTTGATAATCAGTTTATTGAGATGTGGAAAACCACCTGCTAAGCAGGTGGTGATGGACAGAAGGCTATGCCGGAGAAACGAAATATGATAAAATGACTGCATGAGTAAATTTAAGAAGCTATCGCATACAATTTATCAATGTACATATCACA
>JBDRFR010000128.1:0-10535 GCA_043818675.1 Nanobdellota archaeon | reverse complement strand
GCCAATGTTTTTATATTTTTTAATGATTTCTGAATAACCGCTTTTTTGAAGAAATTGGTCTTTTAGAAGGTAAAGTGTGCTCGAAGAAATAACACCGTATGAATATACATCATATTTTTTCATTTTATTTTCGTCTAACATTTGAACTCACCCGCCAAAAAGCGCCAGCTTTTTGGTCGGGTGCAGTGATTTGTTATAAGGTTTTTATTTTTTTAATCTTTTACTTTAAAAAATCCTTTTCTGAATATCCAAGATGAAGCTCTATGCATTATTGTTTTTTTAGGCGAAGTTATCCAACCATAGATTAATCTCATTCTTTATCGGAGTATCAGTTGATAAATTACAAATCCAAGGAAGAATATAATGCCACCAATCAAAAGAAAAGAAAAAATGATAAGTAAAAGCTTTTCTGCCTTTTGCCCCTTATTTTCTGATGAAGTATAAATGCCTTTATCCTTAAGTTCTCTTAGAGCTATTTTTGCATTCATTTCTCGCTTTTGATGAAGCTCAGCTCTCTTGTCTGCCCCAGGAAGTTGTAAAAATCTTTCAAGATGCTTTATCCCTTCTTCTCTATTACCATCCCTCGCATGAATTATCCCTAAGCCGTATAAAGCTACATTTGCATTTGGGTCTCTCTTTAGTTGTTCTTTAAACAGTACCTTTGCTTTCTCAATGTCTCCTTTTCTCCTATAAACTTCTCCCAAGTAATAGTATGTCCATCCGTCAGGAGGGGTATAAAATTTACGTTTCATCTTTTCTAAAACTTCAGTCGCATCTTTAATAGCTGGATTTTCTGGAAAAAGATTGATAAATTCCTTGATTCGGTTTATCGCCTTTTCCTTTTGTCTGATTTCCATGTAAGTAATAGCACTATCATAATAGAATTGTGGATTATTCTTTTCCTCTTCTTTAATAGCTTCCTCATATATCTCAGCAGTTTTTTTAAGTTGCTTTGTACGAAACCAGTTTGCAATGACACCCACAATTACAACAATGGTTACACCAATCATCCACATATTGTCAATTATCCAATTACCCATGATTACCTCCATGTTTTGTAGTTATTTTTTCCTTATAACGTTAAAGCTCAGCGGCGGCGCCCCTTTCAATCAGGATGGCTGGAGCCGTCCGCTGAAGCGCGTTGTTAGAGCTTTTAATGCCTTTGTTTTATCCGTTTTATCGCTTTTTTCGCTTTATCTTTTATTAATTCCAACGCCGGCCCTCGATCTTCAAGACCGTTCATTACCCTTTAACTATTTCATCTATCAAATCGCCCTCTAACATAGAAATCAGCCGCCTGAACCGCCTGCGTTTTTAATTATGCCGCGGTTCAGGTCGGCTGGATTGATTTGTTATCGGGTTTTTTATTTCTGTATTTTCTTGTTTTTTTAGTCCAATTTTTAAAAAGACAATACTAAAGGAAAAAGAGATTATTGTTACAATAATAGCAACTATCTTAAATGGTAACCAGATATTCTGATTGAGTTTTGCGGTTTGCTCGAGATGTAGTTGTTTTTCAACATTTTGTATATTTAAAACAGCACGTTTTTCACCGTCAGCTAATCCTCGCAAATGTATTATGACGGCTACACCAACTGCAAATATAGTTAGAAAAGATACTGCGATTATAATATTATCGGGTTTATCTCTGTTGATGGCTGTACCAATAATTAAAGTCGCTATACCTAGAAAAGCAAACGGTATTTGCCAAAGTTGACTGCTGTACCATCTGCTACGCTCATTAAGTATGTTTAACTGCATTTGTAAGGAGCTAGGATATGGTTCGTTGTTTGATGTTTTACTTTTATTTTCTGTGTTCATTTTATTTATCCTTTTTCCGTGTTATTTATGCCTTTGTTTTTTATTGTCTGTTTTATTTGGTTTTGTCTTTATTTATTGTTTTTTATTTTTACGATAACATAAAAATCAGCTGCCTTACGGAGCGCCGAAGGCGCGGAGTAAGGTCAGCTGAATTGCCTTGTTAGAGATTTTTATTCTTGTATTCCATAATTAAGTATTGTGTCCCCGGAATTCCCCCGGAATTCCCGAGGTCTTTTTCCCGGCGCTGATAATATAAGTTTGACCGGTTGAACCCCAGCAATGCACATTGCTGCCGGATGCTCAGTTCCGGATTACTTTTGTCAATGAACGATACCTTTTGCTCGAGGCTTACAGTCCGAGCTTTTTTTTTAGCCAGTCAATTTCCACCTGACTTTTTCCAATCTGTTTGTATAAATTATCTATCAGCTCCTTGTCGCTGGGCTCCCGATCATTCTTATGTGTAAAAATGTCTGGGATATTCTCTTGCAATTGCTTTTTCCACTTGTTGATCATGTTGCTGTGGACTTCGTACTCAGAACTCAGTTCAGCAATCGTTTTGGCTTCCTTGAGCGCCTCCAATGCCACACGCGCCTTGAACTCTTTTGGATACAGCTTTCTTTTCTTCATCCTGGCCTCCTGATTAGGTTATTTTACCACGTTTTTACACCTTAACCAGTGGTCTGAATTCAGGGAAGTATTATACCCTGATTTGCCTTGTTATAAATTTTGATTTGTTATCTTTCTCCATAATGCTTTTAAATTTACGCCTATTCCATAAAAGTTTGGTCTTAGATTTATAATCTCTTCATTTGCGTGAATATCTAATTTTTTACTATATTTAATTAATTCAGGTTTTAATTGGTTTAGCTGATCAAGTAATTTAAAGGTGTTTTTACTCTTTAATGTGGCTAGTATTTGTTCAGAGTTTTTTTTAAATTTTTTTATAGTTTGCAATTTTAGGATTTCCTTTTCAAGTGATTCAAAAGAATAAACTTCTACTGCTTTTTTATGTAAATCGCTTTTATAGGGGGCATTTTGCGAGATGTGTTGAAAGTTAGGAATTTCTTTATCTATTCGGTGAATTATACTTTCTAATTCTTGTTTGTTCATTTCTCTCTTTCTCCTTTTTTATTTTTTCACATAACACCTGAGCTCAGCGGTTTTACGGAGCGGCGAAGCCGCGGAGTAAAATCCGCTGGAGCGAATTGTTAGAGATTTTTTATTATTTTTTCAACTTCTTTGTTAAATATTATTAATAATTCTTCGGTTTCTTTTATATGTTTTTGGTGCGTTTCGGGTGTTATCGTGAGAACTTTATGTTTCCCTGCTCTTGTTATAATCTCAATTTTTATTTCCTGGCTATCCTTTTTATCTGAAACATCCATGCCATGGGCTAATGTGTTGCGCCAGCTTTTAAATTCTTCAATCCTATTTAATAAAGATTTCAAATATTTCCCTTTTTCTCCGATCGATGACGCCATGTATTGAGCGATTTCAATCTTATCCTGAAAAGTTAGTCCTTCCCGATCCAGAATTATAGTTTTAAATATGTTTTTTGTTTCTTGAGGTATCTTGAGAAATTCTATAATAAATTCTTTAGTAGCTTCTTCTATCCAAATAGCCAAGTGGGTTAATTCACCTGTTACTACCGCATCGAAATCTTCCTTAGATAATTCCGAATATTTCATTTTTATCTCTAACGTCCGAGCTCAGTGGAATGCGGATAATAAGGGGGGCGAAGAATTCGCAGCCCGGTTATACGTATTCCACTGAAGCGAGTTGTTGGCGGGCCGCAATCAAGCGCGCAGCCAACTATCAGGCCGAGCCATACAAATTTAAATTGGATGCGCGCAAAAGAAATAGCCAACAACTTGCTTCAGCGAAGCTGAGCTCGGACGTTGGCGTGGCGCGCAGCGGCACGCCAACATTTGAAATCAGCGGTTTTGCCGTAGCGAAGCGGAGGCAAAATCCGCTGGATTGATTTGTTAGATGATTTTATTGTTTATACTTTGTATCACTAAATCAAAAGTTAATTAGTTAAGAGCGTCCCTCATTCTTCTATCTTTCCATTAATTTGTCATAACAATTGGCACAGAAGCGAATTGGCCAAAAACAATAATTCATCAATGTAGTAACCTCAGTAACGCTCATGTCTTTTTCACACCGCCAGAAATATTCATTTCTTTCACCTGTACGACCACATTTACACGGCAACAATTTTTCTTTAGGAATGGAATTGCATTCATCTTTATGGATTGTAACTATTCGAACAACGGTATCTATACTAAATACTGCAATAATACCCTCCTATTTTATTATTTTTAATCTAACATTCAAACTCAGCGGTTGTTGCCTGACGCCAAAGGCGGCGGGTAACAATCCGCTGTAGTGCGTTGTTAGATTTTTTTATCTATACCACCCGATTTCTTTTCTTTCTTGATTGACGATTTTGATTGAACGTTATTTCTATAGGCTTAAGAGGTTTAGGCATGTGCAAATTATTAAAATAGTAATTCATATTTTCTATATACCAATCTATGTGATCAATTTGCTTTTTAATTTGTGTGTTATCTATGCCCAAAATTTCTAAAAAATATAACGTTAATACATTCTCCATAATATCAATGGAAGCACATTTAAAATCGTCAAAATTTTGCTTATTTACCTGCTGATTAAATAATGTTTTCTCATCAACTTCAAATCTTGACTTTGTGCGGTTACTATCATAATAACCATTAATCCCAGAGTATACAAAATGCTCATAATTACAAATACCTTCATGAACATAGCTATTTCTGATTTCACGCCAAAATTTCCTTATGGTGTTAAAACGCTTCGGGGTAACATCCAATAACTTTCCGCACAAAGCGTAGCGGACCTTTTCCTTAATTGAATCTATTGCTATCCATGTTTTAAAAAATTTTAGCTGCAGATAATCCGGCATTCGAGCCACCAATAACCAATTAAATGCCAATACTTTATCTTTATGCTCTTTTTTCCATCCAGGTTTTTGGATGAAGTTTAATGTCTTCTGCAATATTTCCTGCAATTGGTCACAGGGCATTTGTTTAAGTTCACACCCGTTTGTAACCTTATGATAAGGAAACGTGCTACTGTCATCGGCCAAACAAGCATTCCCTCTTTTAAAAAAATTGTACAGTAATAAAATATCCCTTAACTCCGAGCCGCCTTCGATTAAAACTGGTTCTTTTGGCTTGTTAAACCCCTTTTTTGCCAACGCTGTTAGAATATGTGTTGTTGCATTGGTGATATTTGGTTTGTTATATTCTGGTGCTCGCTTAAACTGATAATTGCCTATTTGTGCGCCTGTTTCAGCAACGGGAAGATTCCAAACTTTAATTTCCTTGTTTTTAATAATTGGCATTTTTTATTTTTTGCAATCTAACACAAAAATCAGCTGCCTTACGGAACGGCGAAGCCGCGGAGTAAGGTCAGCTGGATTGCCTTGTTAGATGTTTTTATTCCTGTATTTCATAATTAAGTATTGTGTCCCCGGAATTCCTAAAACTAACTTCATTTCCTTTCGTTAGCAGCGTTAACTTTTTTGTTGTTTTATCGTAGAGGTAGATTAGGATATCCTCTGAACGCGCGCACACCAATAATAGGAGCAATTTATCATCCGGCAAAGAACTAATGTAGTGGAATCCATATCCTAGGAAAGGCGACAGGCAAAAGTCCTTCTGCGCCGCAACAATCTGACCGTTCAGATAAACATCGCCTACCTCATCCGGAACGCTGACGTTGTCATCTTTAATTTTCCCTGAGGGCACTTCATACCGGTCACTTTTCTTTTTGTCTGCACTATCGCTGACTTCCCCTATGGCTCTTTCATTTCCAGAAGAAATATCTTTGATAATGTAACCTTCGTCCATTAAATCAGTAGCAATATTAAAGTCCTTCTGGTCTGGCGTCCACCAGAAATAATACCAGGAAATATTTTGCCATCCTTCTTGCTGCTGCGGTAGTTCTTTGGCCACTGTCCCGTCTGGCTTAAACAGCATAATCTTCGAAGGAACATCCCCCATAATACTGAAGAATCCCACAGCCAGCATGCTTGAATCCGGAGACCATTGTATTAAGTCAGGATTACCGTCAAAAACACAGATTTTATTAGCTGTTCCTTTTGTTATATTCCGTATATATAACGTTTCGACATCATCCTCGTATATACGATACGCGATATAATTCTTATCAGGCGACCACCGGTAATCCATTCTGCTCAATGGTCTATTTTCTACAGGGACATCTTTACTTCCGTCACTTTTTATCTTATAGAGATAGGTCTTCTCCTCCACATAATCGCCGGAATCGTCCTTTATATATTTTAAGTAATAAATATCATAATCTTGAGCCAATACTCCTGAATTAAATAGACATACCGCCAACAACACAAAAATGGATATTCTTATCATTCCAAAAAGCTCCTTCTTCCGAATGGTTATTGTTTGACACCAGCTTGCTTTAGCAAGATTACGATTTCAGTAAAAGATTTTTGCTTCTCTGAACTTTTTCCATACACCGAGTGTGCTATACCACTTGTTGTGTATCCTAAAGCTGTCATACCATTATCGTCCTTCGCATTAACATCCGCGCCTTTAACTAACAGCATCTTTACTATTTCAGTATCCCATCTTCCCGCAGCAGCCATCAAGGCTGTTACACCATGACTACCTTTCACATTGACATCAGCACCTTTAGCCAGCAACATCTCTACGGCCTTAGTATATCCTCCCATCGCAGCAGGCAGCAAGGGCGTATTACCACCAACATCTTTCGCATTGACATCAGCGCCTTTAGCCAGAAGAACCTCTATAGTTTTAGTCTGCCCTCTCATCGCCGCAAAATACAGGGCTGTCCTTCCATAAGAAGCCGCTTCGATATCAGCCCCCTTACTCAATAGTATCTCTACGATTTCAGTACGCCCTGCCCATGCCGCCTCTATTAAAGCTGTCTCGCCGCCAACATAATCTTTCGCATTGACATCGGCACCTTTAGCCAGCAAATCTTTTTCAGAATTCAAATCCTGTGAATAGGCTGTAAACCGAACCAAGAGTAGAATTAACGCAATTCCAATTTGTATTTTGACTGTCCGATACATTTTTATCCCTCCTTTTTCCCAATTTTTACCGTACCCATTTCAAAAGGCTAAGCGATTTATAATGAAGTAACCACTAATTCCCACTCAAATGCTATATTGCTTCCAAAACCTTCTAAGCATTTAGCCGCCTCACTTTGTTCTTCTCAAACAAAAACATTCTGAGATATATTCTATCACAGAGTGCTTTTCAAATCCATTTTTTGCTTTTAGCTCATCGCGAATGGGCACATTCTGAAAAAAAAGAAAGGACCCTGTCCCCTTCATCAAATCTCTTAAACCTATTTATGTAAATATAACTTTCTATAACTATATTTATCCTTCTTTCTCCTTACAATAAACACGGAAAAAAGAAATAATTTTAACAATTTTTTTTCAAAAAATTACATCAACCGGGGACAATTCCTACAAAACCCTCTAAACCTCAATCATCATTTTATCCCCCCCTCAGCATAATAAATGTGGCCTATTTTATGTCCAACATAAAAATCAGCGGTTTTGCCGTAGCGAAGCTGAGGCAAAATCCTCTGGATTGACTCGTTAGAAATTTTATATTTGCATTATTTAAACAGTTTATTTGCCACCCATTTAATGATAAAGTAAGTAATCACTACAAAAGGGGCTATAACAACATAGAAACCCGGGTTGTGAAGCACCTCGGATAGTTTGGGGTTGCGATTCGACATTGTTTCTTTCCAAGCTGTATCGCCTTTCAAAAAAGCCAGAAATATAGAATGAAGCGATGTAAAATCCACTTCATCTCGTTCACCTTTGAAAACACCTGAAATTGAATGCAAGTCACATTGAACTAAAAACTTTCCATCCAACGGCCCGGCAGCACGGATTTCTCCTATCTTTTCATCACTCAATACTATAAAATTATCCGCCTCCTTAAGCTCAGAAAGTAAACGACTTAATGTTGTTCCATCAGGATTCATAAAAATCCGTTTGTCATGAAGTGTAATTTTCACAATCTATTCCTTCTAACACTTGAGCTCAGCGGTTTTACGGAGCGGCGAAGCCGCGGAGTAAAATCCGCTGGAGCGAATTGTTAGATGTTTGTATCAAAAATTAAAGTTTTGCAATAATTCGCAACCTTCAAGTTCATGATTTCCCAATGTTTTATCCCCTATAGGATATTCAATAATTTCCATGAATATATATATTTCATTATCACAATTGTTACAATTTCCTCTCCATGATGCACAATGATATATTTCGGATCCCATTTCGCGTTCATGAACTTCTGTTACTTCAAAATCAAATTCTTCGCTTTTAAACGATATTTGACTGTTGCATTTGGTGCAACGAAGTATTAAATTGCCAGATGGAGTTATTGTAGTTTGTTCGTCAATCCACGAAAAATCAAATTCATTCCAGTCAGAAAATTTTATAATTTCAAGCTTAACGGAAATACCTTTTGCACGATTTTCAGCGGCTTTTGAAAAACCTTTATTGGTTATAAGAATTCCAAAATCAGCACCAACATCATGTAAATATCCGATAAAGGAATCAACGGTTTTGACATTTATTTTTGAACTAAAGCATTTGCATTCTATAACTCCAAAAACAGTTTTTTCGTTTTCTTGTCTTTTTAATGAAATATCTATTTGCCTCGACACCTTACTATACCTACCTATTACGCTGTCGTTTGCCTTGACAATATAATCATTAAATTTGCTGTGGACTTTTTTTAGAATTTGTTTTTCATATCGTTTCCATAACAACATTGTAGATATCCAGTTTATTATTTTCATCTAACATAAAAATCAGCTGCCGTTATCCGACGCCGAAGGCGGCGGGTAACGGTCAGCTGGATTGCTTTGTTAGGATTTTTTAATGTTAATCTTATCGCCTAATTTTGTAATGTTATCTACATGATGACTACAATAAAGGCTTAGAGAGAGTGCAAGAGTGTAAAAAATAATAGTATCTGAAATATTGAATACTTTTAAAATTATTGTTGTTACGCTAAAGCTGAAAGCGGTAAAAATAATTATTATCAATGGATAATATAATGAATATTTTGGGAAAGGATCGTCTTTTGATGCTATCCTATAGTTATGCCCGCATATAAAAAACCCGAGAGCAGTAGAAGCGAAACAAAATAATATTTTTTTTGCAATATTTTCAAATGACCACTCTATTACAAAGAATAACCCAAAAATAGCTATACTGAAAACTAAATATCCATAAAGCCATTTCATTCTTTTTTCGTATATTTCTTTTTTGAAATTCTCTTTATTATTAGCTTCATTCTCTTTTTCTTTGATTTCAAGACCTTTGCTTTTATTCCAGATAAGGGTAACAAGTAAGATTAGTAATAGAAAAATCATAATATTTAATATTTTCATTTTTATTCCTCCTAACGTCCGAGCTCAGTGGAATGCGTATAATAAGGGGGGCGAAGAATTCGCAACCCGGTTATACGTATTCCACTGAAGCGAGTTGTTGGCGGGCCGCGATCAAGCGCGCAGCCAACTATCAGGCCGAGACATACAAATTTAAATTGGATGCGCGCAAAAGAAATAGCCAACAACTTGCTTCAGCGAAGCTGAGCTCGGACGTTGGCGTGGCGCGCAGCGGCACGCCAACATAAAAATCAGCGGCTTTGCCGACGCCTGAAAGGCGGCGGTAAAGTCCGCTGGATTGATTTGTTATGGACTTTTATATTTTTTAAAAATATCTAAAGCCACAAAATATGCTTGATCCATCATGCTTTTTTGTTCTATATTGCTCCATTTTGTTGATGGGACTACTAAATCAAAATATATTTCGTTCTCCGCTGAATCAAAAAGCTTAACCATTTCAGATGTTTTATATTGATGTGTTAGAAAATTAATATCAGTTTTTTCAATGCGACTTTTATAGGAAACGCCCGGTGTCATTTTTAAAGCATGTGGTTTAGCCCAAGTCCATCGAAAAGTAATACGACCAATATTATCATTGACTATTTCGACGTTATTTTGGATTTCAATTGTTACTTCATCATCATTATAAATTTTTATCCATGAGTCATTTTGGCTATATGCAGGAAAAACTAAATTTAGGATGACAAAAGAAGATAAGATAATTTTTGACGTATTGTTCATAATATTTTTGCTAGATTAAATTTCGCCGTCATGAACCCAGTCCTTTTCTGTTAAGGAATTCAGGTGTTCCCAAATTCTATCGAGCACACCTTTTTCAAATGCATAATTTATGTGGATCAATAGCCTTTCCCTTTTTTGGTTATCTGTTGTATCCCACCATGCAGCAAGAATCAATGGCAATGGTGGGTTCCATCCATTCCCGCCCTTTACTTTGTCCGGTAATATTTCCCATAATTCGTTCCATTTATCGGGTTTTGGGCAAACACGTTTATCTTTTTTGATATACTGGATTACTTTATTTTTTAAATCTTTATCCATAACATCGGAATTCACCTGCCTTTGGAGCGGCGAAGCCGCGGAAAAGATCAGGAGAAATGACTTGTTATGGGTTTTTTATGTATATCCAAAAATCAGAAAGATTATTTTTGGCACAAGTAAATTTTACCCCAATACCATCTATTGCCATGTATATTTCATATTTTTTGTTTTCAGTATTCGGTTTGTCT
>JBDRFR010000127.1:0-4114 GCA_043818675.1 Nanobdellota archaeon | reverse complement strand
TAATTTTGAATCAATAAATCAATTGATTTGCTGCCAAAACGAGGCAATAACATAGAAATAAGAGATAATATCAAAGAAAAAGTACTTCTGTCAAATTATGTTTTATGTTGAGATAGAGGTAAAACTGTCAGACTTGGGTTTGATCCCATAAACCATGTTTTTTTCATCTATGAGTTTGGCTTTTCTTTTGTCAAAAAACTTTATTCGCTTGTCATCGCTAGTATTCAGCTTCTTGCTTGTAAGATACTTCATTATTGATGCAAGGATAAGTTCATTATTGTCTTTGGAGTTGCCCCCTTTGTCATAGACAACCAAGGATTTTGGCTTAAGCTTTGGCTTAACCTGATTAAATGTGTCCTTGAAATGAGTTTGGTCGTTGACATTCCCTGGCTTGATAGTCAAGCCAATAGGTATATTTATAGGAGATGCAAGCTCAGTTAATCCGACTGTTATCTGTTTCTTATCAGGGCGATGGTCACGGCTGTAGCCATACTTCCCAAGAGGGCACTTATTGCCATAAAGGACAAAGCTTGTCCAGTCCATGTTGATGTCGGTATGCTCAAAATCATACTTGCTAAACAATGAATTTTGTATATCAAGCAGTATCTCTTCTTTGTTGTTACCAACAATCTCAAGGGCTCGGAAGAGGGTTCTTTCCTCAAACTCTTTGAGTTTAAATTCCTGGAGCACCTCTTTTCTGTTTATCCAATCACTAGCTTTGCTTATGCTCTGGTTTTCAGTCAATCGGTAAGAAACAAAAGATTGTATCAATGCGTTGATGTCTCTGCCTTTCTTCTTATGCTTGCCAAATACATGGTCAAGCCCTAGTTTTTCATAGTATTTTCTGACTGCTAGAATAGTTCCAATAGGAAAGCTTATATTTTTTGTCAGAATTACTGTATCCTTCCTTAGGGTTGTTTGTTTCATATCAATTCAAACAAAACTAAGGACAATTATTTCTATTTATCTGTCAAACTTGGGTTGTATGTCAAAAAACAACCTTCTGATTTTGCAAGTTTTCTATTTAGGTAGTTTAGATCAACAAATTTCAGTAATTCATTGTTAGTTTCTGCCATCCTTATCAAAATCCTCAGATATGCTTTTTCCGATCCATGAAGATCATCAATTATTTCACAATTGGGGGCATTTATATCGTCTAAATCAGAGAAATCATAAAAATCATAGCCATAAGTTTCAAAAAGGGGTTTAACATTTTTTTCAATTTTAAACATATATTGATAATTTTCCTTGTATTTTTCTATTTCACTCCAAACTTCCTTTGCAAATGGTGGCAAAAAACCAATAACTTGTATATTATTATTTTTACATAAATCTAATACTGGCTTTAGTTCTCCTAAACTTTCATTATCGAATTCAACATTTTTAATAAAACGGCCATAACCATGAATAGATCTAACATTGTTTAAGGTACTAGCTATCCTCAGTTCAACAGATTCATTTTTTGTAATCGTATCATTATAAAAATAACTCCCGTCTTTTCTGAAGCCATCCCCCCTCATGATAGCAGTTAAACCAATATGTGTTCTTTCATTTCTAAGTTTGCTAAAATTAATCTTTTTATTTAGGATGTCAAGATATATCTTAAATGTATTCTGAGGGATAAAAAGGAAATACCACTTGGTTTCCTTGAAAGATTGCCGATCATCGAGCGATTTTTCGTGGAAAAAATTTTGGTCAAGTTCGAGAATAATCAATTTAGGTAATTTTTTCTTATCAACATTTTCTAAAAATTCTTTAGCATCGTTTATATTATAAATACCTCCACCTGCATTACAAAAACTGTCATTAAAAAAATGACTTCTAAATTGCATGACTCTGGAAGTTCCTAAAGAAATAACTTCACACTTATTCGAATTTATTAATTTAAGTTTATATAAAGATTGTTCATTGGAATAAGCTTTACCGTATAAGATATCTATTTTGGAGTTTTTTTGTAATGATATAATTTTATCTATAGGAATATGTTCATTACCAAAGTAAAAAACATATGAGGGGATAATGATTATTAAGCTAGTTAAACATATGAATAATAGACAGAATGTGATCCCTCTCCTAATGAATTTGATTATATGCCTTCTCATTTTCAAACCTTTAAAATTGGAAGTAGATGAATTGTTGCTCTGTAAAAATCCCTAAAAATAATATCATCCACAATAATAACATATATATTGACCACCTCAACAACAACGGCTTATTATCTAAAAATTGTCTCACACTTCTATGTTCCTGTATTATATGGACAAATACCATAAATCCGATAACACCAAAGGCGCTCCACAATTCTACCCAACTAACACCAATATTGATTCCGGAGATATTTAGACTAAACCCCGTGAAGATATTGGTTAGAATATAAAACGCGTCACTAACATTGTTGGCTCTAAAAAAAATCCATCCTATGTTTACAAGAGTAAATGTGAATCCAATCTCTAACAATCGTATGATTTTTGGAAACATTACTAACTTTGTTATTTTTAATAATTTATTTTTTAGCGGCTTTGTGATTATCTCAGATATTAAATAAAAACCATGAAGTGCGCCCCAAATAACAAATGTCCAATTAGCACCATGCCATAAGCCACTTATTAAAAAAACTATAAGTAAATTAACATACCATCGCGGAATAGATACCTTATTTCCTCCTAAAGGGATATAAACATAATCTTTAAACCAAGAAGATAAAGATATGTGCCATCTTTTCCAAAATTCAGAGATTGACCTTGAAAAATAAGGCCTCTTAAAATTATCCATTAATTTAAAACCCATAATCTGGGCTGCGCCAATTGCGATATCGGAATACCCAGAAAAATCACAATAGATTTGAAATGCGAAAAAGACTGTTGCCAATATTAAAGTTATCCCTGTGTAGTCTGTTGGATTGTTATAAATTGTATTAACGATGATTGAAAGCCTGTCCGCAATAACAACTTTCTTAAAAAATCCCCAAAGCATTAGTTTTAGACCATCGGTAATTCTTTTATAGTCAAAATAATGTTTTTCAAAGAATTGCGGTAAAAGATTTTTTGCCCTTTCAATTGGACCAGCAACTAACTGCGGAAAAAAAGAAACATATACTGCAAATATCCCTAAATGCCTTTGAGGTTGAATTTTTCCACGATAAACATCAATTGTATAGCTCAATGTTTGAAAAGTATAAAAACTAATACCTACTGGAAGCAAAACTTTAAGAGTAATTGGATTTAATTGTATACTAAATTGCTGTAATAACGTTCGTACCGAATCGCTAAAAAAATTAAGATATTTGAATACAAACAATAAGCCCAGATTTGATAATAAACTCAAAACCAAATATATTTTTTTCCTCTTTTGGGTCTTGGAGTTATAAATTTGGATTCCGGACACATAATCAATCAATGTTGAAATCATGATCAGGATTATGTATTCAGCTTTCCAGCTCATGTAGAAATAATAACTGCTAATCAAAAGTAAAATCCATCTATATTTATGTGATATACTAAAATATACAATAACAACTATCGGAAAGAATAAAAGGAAGTGTAATGAATTGAATAACATTTTAATCTATTAATAAAATGTTAGATTTTAATCCCCTTTCATTTATAAAATGTTAGGTTTTAATGCCATTTCATCCCTAGTTTTAGACAACTCTATTGTATTTTTTGCTTCCAGAGTTACTTATGTTATAGACCAAAATGATTAAGTCAGGTTTACTCCTTTATAACAGAAGAAAACAGATAAGGATCCATAATGTTGAATAAACCATTGGAATTACCTTATTTTATTACTAATAAAATGTCAAATACAGAGTAGCTAGTACGGACCCAGAGTTTCTTTCCAAACATACCTAAAAAGAAATGACTTTATCATATTTTAATCCATTTATCAATCTCACCAATTATATGTTCCCCACTCAGAATATAATATCATGAACCAGTAGTTATTCCCTGTTCGAAATAATAGGTTAGATATTATACTCTGTTGCATAATTAATCTTATTTTTTAAGTATGAGCTTTATCAGAGTTAATGGAATTCGGTATTTGTACATCTCCCTGATTATTTTCTTTTCGTTTTTTGTTTCGATTAAGAAAGCAGACTTTCCAACTTTATCAT
>JBDRFR010000126.1:0-2718 GCA_043818675.1 Nanobdellota archaeon | reverse complement strand
ATGATAAAGTTGGAAAGTCTGCTTTCTTAATCGAAACAAAAAACGAAAAGAAAATAATCAGGGAGATGTACAAATACCGAATTCCATTAACTCTGATAAAGCTCATACTTAAAAAATAAGATTAATTATGCAACAGAGTATCAAAACACAAAAATTTAAATAATATCAATTTTAAGCCATATTACGTGAGAATATCATGGTGAAAATAGGTATAATTGGTGGTAGCGGACTTGACAATCCTAAAATAATGAAAAATATTGAAGAGATTGATGTGGATACAAAGTACGGGAAACCAAGTTCAACATTAATAATTGGGAAGATCAAGGCAACAGAGGTTGTACTTATAGCTAGGCATGGAAGAGAACATACTATTCCTCCTACAAAAGTTAACAATCAGGCAAATATTCAGGCTCTAAAAGACCAAGGATGCACACATATTATCGCAACAACAGCTGTTGGCAGTTTACAGGAAGAAATTGGAAGAGGGCATCTTGTTATCCTCGATCAATTCATAGATTTCACACGGTTACGAAAAGTATCATTTTTTGATGAGTTTGAGCCTCATAATGCTGCTCATACGCCAATGGCTGAGCCGTTTTGCAGTAAACTTAGGAAATTGTTGATAGATGCGGCAAAGAAGCTTTCTTTAACCTGCCATAATAAAGGCACAGTTGTCACAATTGAAGGTCCAAGGTTTTCAACTAAGGCAGAAAGCAAAATGTTTAGGATATGGGGTGCTGATGTTATCAATATGAGTATTGCGCCGGAAGCAATACTTGCAAACGAGGCAGGAATAAGATATGCTGCGGTTGCAATGTCTACGGATTATGACTGCTGGAAAGAAGACGAAGAGCCGGTAACATGGGATGCAATACTTGACATATTTAATAAGAATGCTGATAACGTTATTAAATTATTATTAACAGTTATTCCAAAAATTGCTGGTGAGGTGGATTCAAATGGAGAAAATAAAAAGTAAGATCAGAACAATACCAAATTTTCCAAAAGAAGGGATAATGTTTAGAGATGTTACAACTTTGTTTCAGGACGCGCAGGGATTAAAAGATGTAGTTGCAGAGATGGTCCGAAGGTACAAAGGCCTGGGGATTGATATCGTTGCGGGTATTGAAGCCAGAGGGTTTATTATCGGAGGAATTATTGCTCATGAACTAGGCACTGGGTTTAGCTTAATAAGAAAAAAAGGCAAGCTGCCATTTGAAACTGAATCTCAGACATATGACCTTGAATATGGTACTGATACAATAGAAATTCACAAGGATGCTGTTAAACAAGGCCAGAAGGTGCTTATTGTTGACGATTTATTAGCAACTGGTGGGACATGCCTTGCAGCTGCTAAGTTAGTAGAAAAACTTGGCGGGAAAATTGCAGAATGCGCATTTATTGTAGACCTGCCGGATGTTGGGGGCAGAAAACGACTGGAAGATGCAGGGTATAAAGTGTTCACTTTAGTAGAGTTTGAAGGAGACTAGGTTCAATAATGCCTTGCTCTGTTATTATCCCTTTAATATATTTTGCAGGTGTTACATCAAATGCCGGGTTTTTTGCGTGAGAAGCTTTTGGCGCCAGTCTTATATTTAATATATTACCCTTACTATCCTCACCAAACATTGTCAGGACTTCGGATTCATCTCTTTCTTCAATCGGGATTTTATCTCCAGAAGGGCAGTCAAAATCTATAGTTGTAGAAGGGGCAGCAACATAAAATGGAATATTGTTTTCTTTTGCAAGAACTGCTTTTTCGTATGTTCCGATTTTGTTTGCAACGTCGCCATTTGCAGCTATTCTGTCAGACCCGACAATAACCATATCAACCTCTCCATTTTTCATATAATATCCAGCAGCGTTATCTGCAATAATAGCATGCGGTATTTTTTCACCCGCCAGTTCAAATGCTGTAAGTCTTGCACCCTGGCATCTTGGACGAGTTTCGTCTGTAAAAACAAAAACATTTTTTCCTGCGCGTTTAGCTTTGTAGACCGGTGATAAAGCTGAACCCCAATCAACAAATGCAAGCCAGCCTGCATTGCAGTGTGTTAAAATTTTGAAACCGTCAGTTATCAGAGCTTGACCGTGCTCACCAATCCTCTCACAAAAAGACGCGTCTTCGTCAGCTATCTCTTCTGCTAATTTCATAGCCTCGGTTTTATCAGCTGCCTTCTTTACTTTATTCACCGCATAAAATAGGTTTTGGGCTGTAGGGCGCATACTTTTAATGTACTCTGCAGCTTCTTTAATATTTTCATCGGCCAAAAAAGCCTGTGCCATAGCATAGCCTGCGGTTGCGCCAATTGCTCCGGCGCCTCTTGTGACCATATCCCTAATAGCGTGAGCTGTTTTCCTGTAATTATTACAATCATAAATCTCAAATTTATGGGGGAGTTTAGGCTGATCTATTAACTTTACAACATTGCCTTCCATCCAGACAGTCCTATAGTGCTTGTTGTTTATTTCCATTTAAACCACTAAATTATCCTAAAATATAAAATATATTATAAAGTTTATGGATTGGGTAATGTAGTTACTGTACAATGCTAAAATTTATAAATAATTGCTCATTTCTGGCAACTACTAAGCCCATGATAAAATCCTAGAATTATGTTGCTTTAGAGTCCCTATTAGAGTATGATAGACATTCTGCACATTCTTTCTCCATGTTTCTATCACACTCAGGATAATACAATGGTTTTTTATCCCATC
>JBDRFR010000125.1:0-4138 GCA_043818675.1 Nanobdellota archaeon | reverse complement strand
AACACCTGGAAATAATACAAAACAAACACAGCAGTATTTCGATATAAACGTTTCAATAAAAGAACCCTCCTTAAAAGAAGTAATCTATAATTGGAACGGAAACAATTACACAATCTACAACGATTCATTAGTATTGATGTTAAACTTTGATAATGTAACATCAATCGGTGATAATTATTCAACCGGAATTTACAACAAAACTGTCGATTTAAGTAAATTTGGTAACAATGGAACAATGTACGGTCCAATATTTAACAAAACAGGAAGATTTGGTGGGGCACTGGAGTTTGACGGAAACGATGATTATGTTGAAATACCAAGCGGAACCAGTGCAACCGCAATGACAGGGGATATGACAGTAAGTTACTGGATTAACTTAAAGTCCGGGGGAGGAAATGTGGTGATGTCAGCAACAACTTTACCTATTGATTGGAAATGGTCAAATCGTCTTAATGCCGACGGATCAGGTCTATTCGGTCTTTGGATCGCAGGGGGATGGAAAATTTTGTCGTTAAAAACAGGAAGTCATCCAGGAACCAACACTTGGTTCCATTTCACCTATACCAGAGCCGGTTCAACAGGATACATTTACATCAATGGAATATTAAAAAATTCTACCACCCAATCCGGTAGCATGCCAACTGGGCAATATATTCATCTGATGAAAAGAGCTGATACTGGAGTTCAGGAAGTCAAAGGCACACTTGACGAAGTCCGCATCTGGAACAGAAGCTTATCAGCAGCAGAAATCCAAATACTCTACATGAGTAACCTAAAAAAATACGACAATGAAAACTGGTCATTGTCCATTAATCAAAGCAAGAACGCAATTGAAGATTTAGATGATGGGGATTATACTTATCAGGCATTTGCCAGCGATGGAAGCAATTGGAATTATACTGAGCAGAGAACAGCGACTGTCAGCAATTTTCCAATTGTTGATTTTGTTGACCCAACTCCTCTAAATGCAACAATTACTTCTAACACTTCAACCGAGGCGAATGTTTCAATCATAAAGGCAGATGATTTAGATGAAATTATTTGGAATTGGAATGGGACTAACTTCACAATGTTTAATGATTCTTTGGTTTTGATGTTTAATTTTGATAATGTTAGTGCATTGGGTGAGGACGACACTCATGTTTTTGATGTGAGTGGGAACGGGAATAATGGGACTGTAACAGGGGCAGTTGTTAATATGACTGGGAAGTATGGGGGGGCGTTTACTTTTGATGGAAATGGGGATTATTTGATTATCTCTGACGATACATCTATCCAGTTTGGGGAGGGTGCTTTTTCTTTATCCTACTGGATTAAGAGAGGCAACATATCTGCAGATGGTAGATCTTTATGGAATAAAGACATTGATGGTGGTACATTTTATCAAGTTATTAGTACAGCCGGCGTAATTGGTCAGGCAAATCTTTTAACAACAGGGACTTCTTTTACACAGCCGTTATCTCAAGGCATTTGGTACCTCGTAACAACAACAAGGGATGACAGCGGTAATGTAGTCAATTATATTAACGGTAATGTAGACTCAACATACAGCGGTACTGCTAAAGATATTGATGGTTCTGGAGCAGACCTAACGTTCTCAAAAGCGAACAATTATTATTTCAATGGCTCAATAGACGAAGTCCGTATTTACAATCGTTTTCTCTCTGCAGACGAGGTTTATCAACACTATATTTCAAACCTAAAAAAATATGATGCAGAAAACTGGTCTTTCTACATCAATCAGTCACTAAATTCAACAGCTGTATTGACTACCGGAGTCTACACCTATCATGCCTTCGCAAAAGACGCTATAGGCAACCTAAACCATACAGAAATAAGAACCATTACTATTATATCATTTGCAAACATAACAAACATTTATCCAAACAGAACCCTTGGCGAGAGCCTTGATCAGGCTGATTTAATTAATATTTCCATAAAAGAGCCAAACAACATAACCTTTAACATCACTTACACAGGCTCTGGCGTAACCATCAACTGGACAGTAAATCGAACAGAAAAAACTTCATTCAGAAACAAAGCAAGGTTCAATTGGTCCGGTAACTATACACAAGCTGGAGATTATCTAATTTTAGTAAATGTTTCAACTGCTGTTAGTCACAGCGAAAAATCCTGGATACTTACAGTAAACAACACTGATATCCCCCCTGCATCTACATTGAATGCCCCTTCTAATAATAATCACTCTGTTTCATTGACAGGCACGATAATCTTCAACTGCTCTGGTTCAGATTCAGACAGCCTTGCAAATGTCACTTTATATTCTAATCTTAACACCTCTGCCGGCTGGTTTGCTATTACAAACAGATCCTTTATCGGAACTGTTAATTCGACCACATTTTCAATAAATGCTGAGTCATTGATTGGAGCACAAACATTCCTTGATTCCAGTTTTATCTGGAATTGCTTTGTCTGTGATTCACTTAACAACTGCAATTTTGCATCCGTTAATTACACTTTCAGCGGCTGGGACATAGGAACTTACGGAAACACAACTTTCAACACATCAGGTAATTACATCGGTTTACTGCCAAACTCTTCAGGATTATACGAAAACCTATCCGGAAATTACACTTCTAGGGTATTTAATGCAACGTATATAGCTGCATGGCTGAATATCAGTTGGGATGTAGGGTTTAACTTCTACAATAGAGAATTGCCGGGCAACATGGAAGATGAGACATTAACTTACAGTGATGGAGTTAACATGAGCGGTAACGTGTTATTATTCCGCTTTAACAATGATACATCCGTTGATGAAAACTCAACGCATGTTTATGATTGGTCTGGTAATGATAATAATGGAACTTCAACTGTAAATAATAGTGATGGAAGTTATAGGGGACCAAATGCTACTGGTAAGTTTGTAGGTGCTTATAAATTTGATGGGGTTGACGATTATATTAGTGTTGGAATAACAGGAGGAACAATTACAACGGACGGTTTGTATACTGTTCATACTTTTTATTCAAATGGAACATTTAAAGTTCCTCGTGGAACATTGAACGTTAGTGTGCTTGTTGTTGCAGGCGGTGGTGGTGGTAGCAATGGCGGAAACTTTGGTGGTGGTGGTGGTGCCGGTGAATTAGTATACAATTCTTCGTTTCTTGTTATGAGCAATGGTACATCGGTAACGGTAGGGAATGGGGGTGCAAATGCGGCAGACGGTGGCAATTCTACATTCGGTAACATTACAGCTACTGGAGGAAGCAAAGGTTCAGGACTTACAGGAGGGAAGTCTGGAGATGGATATACAGGCGGAACTGGAAGTAATGATGGTCCATTTGGTGGTGGAGGAGGAGCTGGCTCTTCTGAAAATGGAATAAGTATTGTTGATAATAATGGCGGACCAGGCGGGGCCGGCACATCTTACGATATTTCCGGGGCTTTAGTTGACTATGCTGGAGGCGGAGGCGGAGCAGGTTCCACAGGTGGAGCTGTAGGTGCAGCAGGCGGAGGTAGTGGCGGCTATAATACTGCAGGGCAACGAAATGGTGGTAATGCTACAGCAAATTCAGGTAGCGGAGGAGGTGGTGCAGTCAATTCTGTTGGTGGACTTGGCGGTTCTGGTATAGTAATTGTAAGATATTTAACGCCAATAAATGTAAATTCAAGCAGTTTATGGATAAAACACGCTTCAACAAACATTTGGGAATTTGTATCTTACAATGGTTCAACCTTTTTTAAAAATGGAAAAGTTGGAACTCCAACATCTTATCCATTAAATACTAATGGCGGAAGTATAAAAATAGGAGTTAATTTTACAGGCTCTTCCTATTTCAACGGTACCATCGACGAAGTAGCAATCTGGAACCGCTCCCTCTCAGCAGCTGAAATCCAAAACATCTACAAAAGAGGAGCATTAAGATTAAACCTATCAGCAAGGACATGCAACGATCCAGCCTGCGACACAGAATCTTTCACCAATTTAGGAAGCAACCACACATTAACAGATATCTCAGGTTTAACAAACAATCAATACTTCCAGTACAAGTTCAATTTCGAAACAGACGACGCAAACTACACACCACAATTAACGACCAATTCTGTAACAATCAAATTTGAAGATGCTCCTCCAAACATAACAAAAGTATATCCTAACAGTACAATGGGTGAA
>JBDRFR010000124.1:0-7577 GCA_043818675.1 Nanobdellota archaeon | reverse complement strand
TTCACCCATTGTACTGTTAGGATATACTTTTGTTATGTTTGGAGGAGCATCTTCAAATTTGATTGTTACAGAATTGGTCGTTAATTGTGGTGTGTAGTTTGCGTCGTCTGTTTCGAAATTGAACTTGTACTGGAAGTATTGGTTGCTTGTTAAACCTGAAGTGTCTGTTAGGGTGTGGTTGCTTCCGAAATTGGTGAAAGTCTCTGTATCACAAAAAGGATCATCGCAGCTTCTTGCACTCAGATTTAATCTTAAGACACCTCGCTTGTAGATGTTTAGGATCTCTTCGGCTGATAAGCTTCTGTTCCAGATGGCGACTTCGTCGATTGTGCCGTTCCAGTTATACACCCCTATACCATTACCATTAAAATTCAAATCGCCAATATTTGCATTATCTAATTGAACAGATAAATCAGAAGCCCATATAGTCTTATCATCACCTATAGCAAAATGTTGAGGTGCGTCTTCTCCATTGATATATAAGTCTGGTTCTGCTCCATCTTGAACTAAAACAACATGATACCACTTGTTGGTTTCTAATATCTCATCTGATTCAACATCCCACTGAACTCCTCCAGAACTTCTTGCTGATGCTTGGAATTCGTTTAAATCACCTGTATTAGAGAACTCTAAGTATCCTATAGCATCAGTATCTGCAATTGAGATTATCCTACCGCCCGCAGAGTTAAAACCATCTGCCTTAATCCAAGCACTCCAAGTTCCTGTGGTCGTTGGAGCTAATCCTTCCACTATAGAATTTATATTAGCATAGTCATCATTACCGTCAAAATATCCAGAATATGCTCCCAATTTACCAGTACTATTTGACCTCCCACCACCATACCATGTCCCATTATTATCATTTCCAGACCAGTCATAAACATGTGTTGAATTTTCATAAACTGAATCATTATTGAAATGCATCAATAAAACATTGCCGCTCATATTAACCCCATCAGTATAAGTATTGTGGGCAATAATATCGTTTGCGATGAAGTTATGAGTATTTTCAATCTCTAAGTCATAGACATGCTGAGGTTCATGTTCTGTTATTGAGTTTATTTGTTCAAAAATCACAGAATTTTGACTGTGCTTCGAAAAGCTAAGCTTATCTGACATTTCAAATTTAATATCTTTATTTGATTCTTCAAACAAAATATCATGATATTCAGAATCAAAAGATTTAAATAGTTTAACACATTTGTGTATATCCACACAATGGTGAGGGGGATATAAAATGGAAAGAGTAACATTTTCAATACCTAAAGAGCTTAAAGAAAGATTTGATAAGCGTCCAGAAATCAACTGGCCCGAAGTAATTAAAGAAGGTATAAAAGATAAATTGGTAAAGCTAGAAAGATTAAGTGCAAGAGGTGAGTTATAAATGTCAAGCGTTATTGTTCCAATGGAAACAGAACTTAAATTGCGATTAAATAAATTCAGCTGGATTAATTGGTCTGATGTGGCAAGAGAAGTATCTTTGAAAAAAGAAATATTTGAAGAATATATAAAAACAGGAACTATATCTGATGAAGACTGGGAATTCTGTAAAAAGATTGACTGGCATCCTGTGGATGAGCTGCCTTTAAAAGAAGAGTTTGTTAAAGAGCTGCAATCCAGGAGGAAGGGGCCTTTTATTAAGCTGAATTCTGTTGAGGAGATTTTTGAAGAATGAGCTATTTCAGTGTTGTTCATCCAAAATGCAAGAGAGAGATTATCAAAGCCTGTAAAAAACATTCTTTCCTGAAGGGCGTTCTTACCAAGAAGATTAAGGAGATTGTTCTCAACCCCGATCATTATAAGCCTTTGAGGTATGATCCTGCTGGTGAAAGAAGAGTTCATATCCTTAGAAGCTTTGTCCTCAGATTTAAAATTGATGATACTAACAAAACTGTTATCTTTCTTGCTTTTGAGCATCATGATTCTGCTTATAAGAGATAAATCGTCCTGTTTTGTGTTTTTAGGAACAGCAACTTCCATATTTTCTTTTAACTCAGAAACCCTAACCCATCTTGTACAATATCCGTTTTCAAAGTAGTTGTATTCTTTATTCCAAACATCACCTGCATAATAATCACATTTTTCTTTTTCATATAATTTTACAAGATAAGGATGGTTTCCAGTTGTGTTAATGCTTCTTTTAGAAGCTGTTTTTAGTTCATAAATTGGTTTTGTACCCATATCCAATAATGCTTTAACTTTATTAGAAACTAATTTACCTGTGTTTTCATCCAAACTTAAAACATATTCTCCTGGTTTAACATCTGTTATTTTCTTTTTAGTTTTATCAGCCATTGTTATTAAAGAATTTTCAGCAACACACAAAGTTTCGTCTTCCATATTACCTGGCAGTTCTTTATTGTAGAAATTAAACCCAACATCCCAGCTGATGTTTTTCCAAGCTGCTTTATAAGTTGCATTGAATACTTTGGAAGTGTAGTTTCCCCTATCAATATATTTTCCTTTTTGGCGGTTGTAGATGTTTAGGATTTCTTCAGCTGATAAAGAGCGGTTCCAGATTGCTAGTTCGTCTATTGTGCCGTTGAAAAAATAGCTATTAACCGCACCATTTGCTCTACCTATTGTCAACATATTTTGTGAGGTATAACCGTGCTCGATGTAGTTTGAATCGATTTGCGCGTTTAAGTATATCTTTTCATGTGATCCGTTAAAAATGTATCCTACATGGTACCATTGATCAACGGTAAGGGTTGTTGCGCCTAACGAAATACCGCCAGAAGACCGTAACTTATTGTTGAGAATATGAAAACTCCAACCGCCGTTAGTGCCGTTTAAATTGGATATAATACCATTATAATTATTTAGCGCGGTAGATATTTTAATCCATGCAACAACACTAAAAGATTCATTATTTTTTTGAGAGAAAGACGTAATATTTATGTGATCTGCTCCCTCGCTTCTGAAACTACCTCCAAAATTTCCAAATTGTGCGGTGCCATTTGATCTAGCTGTGCCTAGTAACGTACCATTATTATCATTACCACTCCAATCATAAACATGAGTTGAATTCTCATAATCAGAATCATTATTAAAATGCATCAATAAAACATTACCGCTCATATTAATAAATCCGTCATGCCCCATATTGTTTGGGAGCTCCTGTAAAGTGTCATTGGCAGTCAGAGTTATTGTATTATCTGTCATATTATAATCAGTTTTATTGTATTTTCCCAAATCCCAACCTGAGAAAGTTAAATTAGAAACTGCAAAACTGCAGTTGTTAAGTGAATCGCAGACTAAACAGTTCCAGATAAAACTTGAATCAAGGAATGTTTTTGCTCCGAGCAATGACTGCGCATTTATTGAAAAGGTTGTGGAATTGGCTGTCCCGATGAAAGATTTGTTAGCAATTCCTGACCAGCCGGCAGATACGTTAAGATTAGAATATAAAGTGACATTTGCCAGGCTGTCTGAATCCGAACCTGAACAATTGAAGATTATTGTGCCTGTCAATGAAACAGAGTGATTATTATCAGAAGGAGCATTCATAGTGGATGTTGGAGGGATATCAGTATTATTAACAGTCATGTTCCATGATTTTTGGCTGTAACCGCCTAAATTTGAAACATTAACAATGACAATGTAATTGCCTTGCTGTGTATAATTTCCACTCCAGTTAAACTCTGCTTTGTTATTGTAAGCTGTTATATATCTTCCGTCAACAGACCAGTTGATGGTAACAGATGCACCAGTATAACTGATATTAAAGGTAATATTGATGGGCTCATTAATTGAGAAATTGATCATTTCAGCAGGGTCGTAGTAATTGCCTTTTGTTCTGTTTGGATAAAGTTTTGTAATGTTTGGAGGAGGTAATACTACTGTTAATACTTTGGTATTTGTTCCAAACAATCCTTTATATGTTAAGTTGACAGTAACATTATAGTTACCAGGAGTTAGGGGTGTTGTTAAGTTGTAGGTGTAGTAACCGGTTGCGTTTGTCTTCTCAACTGTTTCCACGTCACTAGATAGAGTGGTATTAATATCCCTTACATAGTCAGGCAGTCTCCAATTCATAGAATTGGTATTACCAAGAGTAGCGATAAGTGTCTCAACATCAAATGAATCTGTTGCGGCGCCATTCCCGTAATGCACATAAGCAGAAGTAGCAGTCCATGTTCCGTGAGTTAAGTCTAGCAGACCATCATTATTGCAGTCAGTTACGCTGCCGCCGCCATAGATTGTGGCAAGATATGCTGTCTGGCTCTGGCTGGATGAGAATGTCCTATCTCCATCACTTTCAATCCTATAAGCATTTGTATTGTCTGTATAATAGATGTCATCATCACCATCTTTATCATTATCAACCACCCATATACCATGAGGATTAGTGCCGGTTACGCCTATACTGGTTCTTGTAGAGAAAGTCCCATCTCCATTACCAAACCAGAAGTCTAAAGATGCTACACTTGCTCCGCCCATTACAACATCTGCATTATTATCACCATCAAAATCTCCGCAGCCAACTGCCCGGCTATCACCAAATGATGTTGTGGCATCCTTCAATGTTTCAGTAAATGTTCCATCACCATCATTGAACAGCACGTAGAAATCAACATTGAGATTAGCTGCCTGTTCAAATCCTGTAGCTATATCCAAATAACCGTCTTCATCAAAATCACAAACACCGTACCCGCCCCAGTCAGTCCTTTGGGTAGAGATATCAGACTTAGTGAAACTCCATGACTCATCACCATTATTTTGCATAAAATCAAGGCCGCCTGCTCCGTCCAATCCAGCAGTCATTATGTAGTCATAATCACCATCATTATCAAAATCTGCAATCACTCCATCATTATGCTCAACCCCGCTTTCAATCGTTGTTAGTGATCCAAAGGAGCAATTATCATTTTTATAAGCGTAATAGTTCCAGGTCATTGCATCGCCACCAAAGAAGATTGCGTATTCTTTAGGCAGATTATAATTCGGAGCCTGCTTTATACCATTTTCAACAGTATCAAAATAAATATAATAAGTGAAGTTAGTCTCTTTTGCAATTGTTTCGTTGGTTGAAAGTTTCCATCTTAGCATCCCTGTAGAATTTTCAACGATCCATCTTAATATGCCACTGTCCATTTCCCTGCCAAACTGGTCTATAACCCTGATAGAATTATTATCTAAATTTCCTGAGATATTTGCATCTAACATTAATGATGTAAAGTTAATCAATTTCTTTACGACAGTATTATTACCTCTTGGAGCATAACCTGTATCAACCTGTATTATTGTCCTATAATTCCAACTACTATCAAACCAATTCTCAGCCCCTGATAACCTATTCCCATTAAAATAAATATTAATAGAAGTATTTTCAACGTTGGTCCCGTTTGTTAAATTGATATGGCCTGAAACAACAACTGTTGAATTTATGTTAACCGGATGAGGGGTGAAATTTATTGAAATATTAATAGAGGTGTCGTTTACTGTCATATTCCAGGTTTTATAATCATAACCAACATCGTTTGAGATATTAACGATGATGATATAGCTTCCTGCCTGCGTGTCGTTACCAGTCCAGATAAACTCGCTTTTATTCTGATATTCAAGCTGGTTTCTGCCGTCAATGTACCAGTCCATTATCAGCATCGAATTGTTTGTGTAAGTGATGTTGAATATCTGGCTGTTCGGCTCATTGATTGAGAAATTGATCATATTTGAAGCATCAGCGCTTTCGCCTAAGGTTCTGTTAGGATAAAGTTTTGTTATAGCAGGAACCTGTTCGATAAAGCGGTCATAGCCGATTCTAACTGAATTTGTATCAAGCTCTGGAGTCAAATTTGCATTATCGGTTTCGAAATCCAATTTATACTGGAAGTATTGGTTATATCTTAAATAGGATATATTGGTGAATGTTGCGTTGCTTCCAAAATTGATAAATTCTTCGGCGCATCCGGCATTCTGGCAGCTTCTTGCAGAGAGGTTTAGCCTTAAAACACCTCGCTTATAGATATTTTGGATTTCAGCTGCTGATAAAGAGCGGTTCCAGATGGCGACTTCGTCGATTGTGCCTTTGAAATATTCGGCGGTCCCTCTAGAACCTATAGTATAGGCACCTCCTGAACTATCAAAGGTTACAGTATAGGAAGGACAGGTGTATTTTATTCCATCAAAATAAAAACAAGCATTTGAACCATTATACACCATTGCCATATGATGCCAATTGGTTGTATCTGCAACTGTTTTTGTTGAACTAACACTACTAATTCCTACTTTTGTGAAGAAGACCGTATTATCTGTATTAAATCCAACTCCCCAACCGTTACTGTTGACTGAAAGCAATAAACGATCATTACCTGCTGAACTTGTCCGGCCACGCTTGACCCATGCTGTAAAAGTAATGTTTTTATTATCTAAGTTAGGTACATTAACATAATCGCTATCTCCATCAAACCAACCAGAATAACTGCCGAATTTCCCAGTAGCATTTGATCTACCTGTACCATACCATGTCCCATTATTATCATTTCCAGACCAGTCATAGACATAAGTTGAATTTTCATATGCAGAATCATTATTAAAATGCAGAAGTAAAAAATTGCCGCTCATGTTAATTCCATAACTATAATTCAAGGTCTCATCTTCCATGTAATTAGGCAATTCTTTATTATAGAACCCAAACATCTCATCCCAGCTGATATTCTTCCAATTGGCTTTAAACGGCGCTGAAAATACTTGGGATGTATATGTACCAGTAGAATTTTCGTATTGATTAGTACTATTCATTTTCAAAGAGATATTATTTGCATTCAATGTCGTATTATCATAACTGCCAAAATCCCAAGCAGAAAAGGTGAAGTTGGTCCCATTCAGGCCATAGGAGCTGTCTGTAGCATTAGCCAGGCAATTCCATTCATAACTTGAATCGATAAAGGTATTGTTCTGAAGGAATACCAATGGATCAACAGTGAAGATAGTAGAATTTTGTGTTCCGGAAACTGTTTGGTTCATATAAGCTGACCAGCCAAGAGATTTATTCATATTCAAGTACAAGGTAATCATGCTCAGGTTGCGACCATAAATCGCTGAACAGTTGAAGGTGATATTATCTGATAAAGACACCGAATTATTGTTATTTACAGGCAGGTTAAGGTTTACTGTAACGCCGGTATAAAATGAGCCTTTGCGTGATAGGTGGACTCCAATAGAGTTTGTCATATTGACATAGTAGGTATAGACTCCAACCGAATGTGTAATATGTGATGATGAGTTCCAGATATCTAGGCCGTCGTGTGTACCGTTTGTATAATTTATTCCGGTAATCTCAGAACCGTTTGGGGCAATCAATGTGAAATTGACAGAAACCAGATAAGTGTCAGGATCAGGGTCTGTGACGTTTGCCTCAAGGAAAGTTGAGATGTTGTAATATGGAGAAGCAGGGATTGTAATAAAAGAGTTGATCTTAGGGGCGCGGTAGGCTTTCAGTCTGTAAGTTAGATTCATACCTGAACTGTTTTCGTACAGATCCTGTGACTCGTTTAAGTAGAAATAGAACGGGGTAGAGTTTGAACAGACAAGGCCGTTACAGGCAAATGCGTATACTTTCTGCACGTAGTTGT
>JBDRFR010000123.1:0-13654 GCA_043818675.1 Nanobdellota archaeon | reverse complement strand
CCTTGTGAAAAACAACGATCAGGTGGAAAATCCGCTCGCTGAGCTCGCTTTCCCATTTTCCACAAAAAACTGTCGTAGTTTGAACAAATTGGAAAGCACAAACTATAAAAACAACCACGAGGTTTAACATAGATGAAAATTACAATCTCTGGCATTGCTGGGTCAGGCAAGTCAACAGCTGCAAAATCTCTTTCCAAAAAATTGAAGCTTAAACATTATTCAACCGGAAATTTAATGAGATCTATTGCTAAAAAAAGGAAGGTATCATTGTTAAAACTCAGTAAAATAGCTGAAAAAGATAATACTATCGATAAAGAGCTTGATGACCGGCAAAGAAAACTTGGCATCGAGCAGGATGATTTTGTCATCGATGGAAGGTTAAGCGCGCTCTTCATACCAAAAGCGGATTTTAAGATATATTTAGATTGCGGGGATGAAACGAGGGCTAAAAGGATCCTTAAGGATGGCAGGGCAGGCGAAAAAAGTAAAAATGTAAATGAAATGATCAAAAAGATCAATGAGAGGGAAAAATCTGAACGGAAACGGTACAAAAAATACTATGATTATGATTATCAAAATAAGACTAATTATAATCTTGCGATTGATACAACGAATATGACTGTTGAGGAAATGGTGCAGGAAATACTGGATTTTCTGATAGAAGAAGCACCAAAACATTTATAAACCATTACAAATTTCTGAAGAGTATATTTCTCCCAAATTCTCATTTGAGGTAGAAGATGAAACTAAAGGAAAAAGATTTTGTAGAAGTTGAATATACGGGCAAACTTAAAGAAGAGGGCGCAGTATTTGATACGACAGATGAGAAGATAGCAAAAGATAATAATATCCATAATGAGGATAATACGTATGGCCCTGTTATTGTCTGTATCGGGCAGAACCAGGTGCTGGAAGGGCTTGATAAAAATCTTATCGGAAAAGAAACAGGCAAAGAATATACAATTGAACTTTCACCTGAGGAAGCATTTGGAAAAAAGAATCCAAAACTGATACAGCTTGTGCCAACAAGTAAGTTCATGAAACAAAAAATCCAGCCAATGCCTGGACTGCAGGTTAATATTGACGGAATGATTGCAATGATTAAGACTGTTTCAGGCGGAAGGTCAATGGTGGATTTTAATCATCCTTTATCAGGAAAAGACGTAGTGTACAACCTGAAAATTAATAAAGTTATCATGGATGATTCAGATAAATTGAAAGCGTACTTTAAAATTAGCCTTGCGTTAAAAGAGATCAACATGGAATTAAAAGAAGGAACTGCCAAAGTTACTTTAAAAAATGATATACCTAAAGAAGCTAAAGAGAAATTGAATGAGAAGGTTGTGGAGTTAATTCCAAATGTTAAAAAAGTTGAGTTTGTGACTAAACAATAAAGTTTAAATATAAGTAATCTAAAGATGTTATTGAGGTGGGAAAGTGGAGGTTATTCAAAATCCTTCTGAAACTGAAATAAAAGAACAATCCAGTGCACAGGAACGCGCGAATGCAGTAGATGCTGAACTGGAAGATGTTTTGTCTAAACACCGGGCGTCAATTAAAGTTGTTGGAACGGGTGGTGCGGGCAATAATACCATTAATAGAATTTGCGAAGTGGGCATTATTGGGACAGAAGTGGTTGCTATTAATACTGATGCTCAGGATTTGTTATATACTACAGCGGATAAAAAGATACTTATTGGAAGAGATGTCACAAAAGGGCTTGGCGCAGGATCAAACCCTAAAATTGGCGAAGAAGCTGCAAGAGAGAATGAAGCAGACATTAAAAAGGCCCTAGAAGGGTCTGATATGATATTTATTACATGCGGGCTTGGTGGAGGGACAGGTACAGGGTCGGCGCCGGTCATTGCAGAAATTGCTAAAAAACTTGGCGCATTGACAGTAGGTGTTGTAACAATCCCGTTTGCAATGGAAGGGCGGGTTCGATACGAAAATGCAACGTATGGACTTGAAAAAATGGAGCAAATTGTGGATACATTAATAGTTATCCCAAATGATAAGCTGTTGGAACTTGCGCCTAATCTACCAGTGCACACAGCATTTAAAGTCGCAGATGAAATCCTGACAAATGCAGTGAAAGGCATTGCTGAACTTGTAACAAAAGCGGGTCTTGTGAACCTTGATTTTGCGGATATTCGGGCAGTTATGCAAAACGGCGGGGTAAGCCTTATCGGTGTTGGTGAATCAGATACTGAAAATCGGGCTATTGAAGCTGTTGAAAAAGCAATAGGAAATCCATTGTTGGACGCTGATATCACTAATGCTAACGGAGCACTAATTAATGTTGCAGGCGGCCCTGATATGACACTTGACGAAGCAAGACAGGTAGTTGAAACCATATCAGAGAGGCTGGCAGACGATGCAAGAATTATCTGGGGCGCACAAGTTAATGAAGATATGGATAAAACTATAAGGGTAATGCTGATAGTAACAGGCGTGAAATCGTCGCAGATTTTTGGGCCGGGCAGACGCACAAAAGATAAAGAACGAAAAGAAATAGAAAGGGAGCTAGGGATAGATTTTGTTGATTAAAAATGGTGCGTTCTTTATTAATCAAATTAAAAACGTTTGGAAATGAGTGTATTAGGGTATTAAAAATTACAAAAAAACCTGACAGTTTTGAGTTTAAAACAATAGCTAAGGCTGCCGGGTTAGGGATGCTTATAATTGGAGGTATAGGTTTTATTATTCAGTTAATAAAATTATTATTGTTTCCGGGAGGATAAAAAATGTCAGAAGGAATTATATATTCATTGCGCGTAACAGCTAATAGGGAAGACCAAGTTATGGATTTTGTCGGGTCAAATGCTAAAAGGAAAAAGCTGGAAGTTTATTCAGTTGTAAGGCCGCACGGCATGAGGGGGTATATTTTTATTGAAGCGGCTACACGGACTGATGCTGAACAAGCAGCTTTTAATATTCCATATGCCAGGGGGGTTCTTCCAAAACAAGTTGAATATAAAGAAATTGAGCATATGCTTGAACAAGTTAAAACAGAAATTCATATGCAAAAAAATGATATTTGTGAAATTATCTCTGGGCCTTTTAAGCGTGAAAAGGCTAAAATCACTAGAGTCGACAAGCAAAAAGAAGAAGTTGTTGTTGAACTATTGGGAGCAGCAGTTCCTATCCCTTTAACTGTTAGAATGGATGCTGTGAAAGTAATCCGAAGAGAAACTCCAGAGGAGGAAGAGGATAAATGAAGCTTTTTTCAAAAGCTTTATAAATAATTCTTTAACACTCATGTACCATGGCAACTGAGAATGTAGAAGTATTGGTGGAAGGCGGTAAAGCAACAGCTGCGCCGCCGCTTGGACCAGCTTTGGGGCCAATGGGTATTAATATTGGCCAGGTTGTCGCAAAAATCAATGAGAAAACCAAAGTGTTTGCAGGGATGAAGGTTCCTGTCACAGTAAAAATTGATAAGGATACTAAGGAGTTTGAAATTTCTGTCGGAACGCCGCCTGCATCGCAGCTAATAAAAAAAGAGGTAGGCATTGCAAAAGGTTCGGGTAATGCAGCTGCTGATAAAGTTGCTGATATTCTTATTGAGCAAGTTATTAAAATCGCAAAAATGAAAGAATCCAATTTGCTTGGAAAAACTTTGAAAGAAAGGATTAAAGAAATAATTGGCACATGCGGCTCTATGGGCATCTTAGTGGAAGGAAAACCTGTAAAGGAAGCTATAATTGAAATTAATGCCGGGAAATTTGATGAAGAAATCAGGACAGAAAAAACAGAACTTAGCCAAAAAGAAATGGATAAACTTGAAGAAGAAAGAAAGAAGCTTGCATCAGAAATGGAACAGAGAAGGACAGAACTTGAAGCTAAAGCTAAAGACATTCTTGGTGCAATGGAAGGAAAAGAGAAGGCAGCTATTAAGGCAAAACTTAAAGAAGCAGGAATACCTGATGTGATGATAAAAGAACTGTTACCTGAAGGTGAGGCTGCTAAAGAAGCGGAAGCTAAACCTGCAGATAAGAAAGAAAAAGCTAAAGAAGAGAAAAAGTAAATTTTTAATGTATATTTCTAAAAGAATGCATTCGTGCTTTGAATGTCTTTTTAAAATTCTATTGGCGCCAATAATTTTTGCTAACTAATTTGTGGTCTGCCAGTTGTGTGTAAAAAGTCCTAACCCTTTTCAGTGAATTTCTTTAGAATATTCTCAGCAGTACCTAGATACTTTAGTATCTTATGTCTAGGTTTATCATTAACATAAACGGTTTTAGCTACATAATGATATACTCTTATTCCCTTTGCTTTCTTAAACTTTCTTTTCAAAATAAACATAAAAAATTATAGTAACTTAACTTATATATCAATATTTATATTCTTTAGTACAGAAAATATTTAAGATAGAGCTTTAGCAATATCTTTTTAGGCAATTATTGATAATTTTCCAACCATTTATCTATGTTCAAGACCAGCTGAAGAATCTATCTCTATGGATATCTTTTTTATATTTTCTAAAGAAGATAATACGTCTTTTTCTATTTCCTGAATTGTTGCATATAGACTATTCATTCTTAATTCGTATGAAGGGCCAAGCTTAACAACAAGTCCAGCATTCATAAGTTTTTTTAAGTGATATATCACAGATCCAATCGTTGGATTTACAATCTTTGTAAGTTCCTTACTGGTAAGTCCTTTTTGGTGCTTAGCTTTTTTTATTAGCGCCTTTAAAATCTTAAAAGCTGTTTTGTCCTGATCTCTTGAGCTAATAAAGCCCATGCTGTTGCAAATCCATTCGATATCGCTGCCAATATTTTTTGTTATGGGCTGCTTGAATTGTTTTATGGTGAACTCCCGCAATGCTTTTGACATTTTTTTAAGAACTGTGGATGTAACTATTTAAATTTTTCTAAAATATTCAAATTTAAATTGAATAATCAATTAATTCTAAAATAATAAACTTTAAATATAAGTTGAATGTTATCTATGGTAAAATGGGGAGGCAGGATTTTATAACATTGAATGAAATGTTTAGCAGGATCAGGAAGATGAACAGGTTCTATACGTTTATTGATAGATTGACCTTCATTCATATATTAATATTATGGGCTTCGATAATAATCATCTTTGGAATCAGTTATCATTTCTTCTCATCAGCAGATTCTTATCTTCTATTCAGCCAAAGTAAGGTAAAAGTTGTAACATTAATGGACAGCATTTATTTTAGTTTTATAACTGCTACATCAACAGGCTTTGGAGATATAATACCTGGTGGTTCTTTTAAGCTTGTTTCAATTTTTGAGGTTGTTTTTGGCCTTTTATTGCTTGCATTTGTAACATCCAAACTTGTTTCGATAAAGCAAAATGTAATCTTAGGTGAAATATATGAGATATCATTTACAGAACGGCTGAGCAGATTAAGGTCATCATTGCTGCTGTTTCGTCAGAACATTGACCGGATCCTTGACAAGCTGGAGAATAAAAATGTCAGAAAAAGGGAGATAACAGGACTATATATACTACTATCCCAGTTGGAAGGCAACCTGAATGAGGTATATTCTTTCTTTGGAAAAAAAAGAAAAGAGGGATTTGTAAAAGCAATAGATAATGTCAATTCAATGCTTATATTTAACAGCACCCTTAAATCACTTGAAAAGCTAAGCGAACTTTTAAGAGCGCTGAATGAATCAAACATGGAATGGAAAAGAGACATTACAATAACTATGATCAACAGTTGTTTAGGCATAACAGATTCTCTCTTTGGAAAATTGACTGATATGAAAGAACTTAGAAAAGAAGATGTATTAGACCTGCAAAATCAAAAGGCTGTTGTAATTGATTCTATCAGAAAAGAAGTTGGTTGAATTAATATTCATTGATTTATTATGAGGTTTTCTTTTTTTTAATACCAAAGATAAAAATTTATGTTTCTTTTTCTTGTTTGTTTATGGAATTATATACTTTAGATAAATAATTAATAAAATTATTTGACAAAAAAAAGATGGATTAACCTGTATATCCTGTATCCAGCAAAGTTGCATCAATTACCTTTGTTATCTCGTATGGACCCTGTACTCTTTGTGGAGGTTTCATATCTGCTACATTCCCAACTTCTGAATAAAGTGTACTTGGGTCTCTTGCGTTGCTTATTTCATTAGGTCCAATTGGTGTTCCAATTGGATTAGGTATAAGATATTTGTGTGTATCAATTCCAAGCGATGTGTCATATGTTTGTCCGGCAACTGCCACAAGGTTTCCAAGAGTCACATCATTCAAAAAAAATTTTGCTATTCTTGCATTTCCTAACGGTCGCGCCCCACTTGTTTGATTTGTTTCTGCCATATTATTATAGAATTTATAAAGATTATATAAACTATTTGTTATTATTGTAACAAATCTATTTATTATATGGTATGTCATTAGTTTTTTTAAAAGGGATACGTAATCTGGTTAATAATTCAATAATATTTGCTTTTTCTTTTCCAAGGCCTTTCCAATCCAACAGCATAAAATCTG
Organism: Nanobdellota archaeon; assembly: GCA_043818675.1. GTDB lineage: Archaea > Nanobdellota > Nanobdellia > Woesearchaeales > DATDXC01 > JBDRFR01. The sequence goes on along the minus strand of JBDRFR010000123.1, from coordinate 7,168 downwards.
GTTTTGGTGTGGTTTTCTCAATAGACTGTATAATCATCTTTTCGTCAAGCTCTTTAAGCATATGTTTGGGACAGGTGTGGCCTATTGCAATATATGAATTCAATTGAAATTTGTTTAATTTTGATAAATAGTGCGTGCCACCGATACCAACTGCAACTTCATATGTTTTAATGGCATTATTCTTTAATTTTTTTAAAAATTCAATAATGACCTGGGCAATAATCTTTCCAGCATCAATATTTGTCCATTGTTCATTGTTGCTGCCAATCTCAATAAAGAAAGATGGCTTATCCAGATATGGCCCATGGTGGGTGCATTCCATAGTAACTTCAAAATCAAGAGTATTTAATCTATTTAACAATAAGAAAATCTCTTTTATATAAAGTGCAGGGGCAATGCATAAATTTTTGTCTTTTCCGCCTGCTTCTGCTTTTCCCCAATTTCCTGGGCAATGGCAGCTTAATGAGTTAACACCTTTTATAGACTGGTGTTTTGTTGCGAATATGAATAAATCGGCGTTGATTTCTTTATCAATTTCTTCGCAGTAAATTGATTCTTTCTCTTGTGGGTAAATTTTTGCATCAAGCTCTTCCAGGCTGTAATCTGTAAGACATTCTGCGATATTAACTCCTGCTGGGTCTTGTTTGGATATTATTATTGCTGTTTTCATGTATATTTGAGCAAAAGTTTGTTCAATTAATAAATTTGCGGTTACATTTCAAATAATTTGTAAAGAAGTTAATTAATTTTGAAACTTCTGGAATTTTTTCTCTTTAGTTGTCAAATAAGTATTTAAACCATAACATTTAAATATAAGTATTTTTATTAATAAAATCTTAAGTAAAAAAATAAGTATTTTTAAAAAATGCCTGTAGAGTTTAGAAGAAAATTGTATAAACGAGGCAGTAGTTTTGAAACTACTATACCAAAACCACTTCTATTTGCACTAGATAATTCTAAGAAACATAATGTGGTGTTTAGTTACGATCCCAACGAGAATAAATGGTTTGTCAAGTTTGAACGGGAGAAAGAAGAAAGCGTAGAAGATAAAATAGGAGGTGAACGGGAATGAAAAAAATAAATAAATTTGAGATCGAACTGGTCGATTTGAATGAACTGGAAAAACAAAACGATGAGCTGGAAATATATATTGCAAGCTAAATGATAGGAAAACCGAATTATAAAAAAACTGTATTTATGTTTATTTTACTAGTTCTACTATTGTATTTGGGATTCTTTGCATTAGTTGAAGATGCGGTGTTTAGATTAAATGAAATCACTGGACAAGCAATATCTGATGAAATACCGCATGATTGTTCATATAGCAGCATAGAGGATTTATGGTATGAAATATTCAATGAAATGCCTATGGTAACAATAATGACCCAAACAGCAGCGGATGAAGATAGGTGTAATTCTTTTGCTGCATACTACGTAAACAATAACCAATTGTATTTTTTGCGTGGAACAGATATATTGGAGAATCAGATCTACAATAAAACAACAGTTGTTGGAATTTTTGCAAACGTTACCAATGAATACGCGGCTATAGTGCAGGGCTGGGAAGATCTTTCTGATGTGCCAGTAATCAACAAAGACGCGTATAAAATTATCAATAAACAGTATCTATTTAGAAGGAACATTACAAAGCCAGAGGCTAAGAATTCTTTTGAAAAAATCTTTAATGTTGATGCAGGAGTGCTGGATATTCTGGCTGATGCAACTTATGGAGCACTTTATAAGAATACTGATGAAATTAGTGAGAATATTACGGACATTAAGGTGATTCTTGCAAATCTTACACTTGTCAGTTATTATTATGAGCAGACATCAACTAATCCTCAAAAATCTGCGCCAGTAATCTCGGCAAATATAACGCCGATTATAGTCAACAAAGGCACAATTAAAAAAATTAACCTTCAAAATTTTATCTCAGATCAGGACACCCCAATAGGCGACCTTAAAATTAATTTTAGCGGGATGGATGATGTAATAATTGCGGCCAATTCGCTGGAAGCAAGCATTGTTCCAGACCCGATAACATGGTATGGGACTGATAATATTATATTAACTGTAACAGACAGTGATGGTTTGTCTGATATTCAGGCTATCACTGTAAAAGTAATGGATGTGAATGGGCCGCCTGTAATTTATTCTGTTGAACCTGATGATGACGTTGTAATGATTATTGGAGAGAATGTCAGGTTTAGCTATAGCGCTACAGATCCGGATAGTGATACAATGGAGTCCTACTGGCAGCTTGATAACGGAACAAAGACTAAGGCAGCGAATTACTCGTTTACTGCCACATCGCTTGGAGATAAAAGGCTAAAACTAATTGTTACGGATGGTAAATTAAATACATCATATCGATGGGAAATAACTGTTGTGAAACAAAACAATGCACCAGTCCTATCAAAAAATATACCTGACCAGCGTATGAATATGAATACAAGCCTAAAAGGGGTGTTTGATCTTGATAGTTATTTCTCTGATCCTGATAATGACAGCTTAACTTATTTATATGAAGGCAATAATAAGGTGACAATCAAAATTAACATGTCAAACAATCGGGTTAGCTTGTTTCCTGTACGGAATTGGTACGGTACTGAAGTTGTGAGGTTTATTGCAAATGATGGTGATTTTATTAAAAAAAGCAATAATGTTACAATATCAGTTAATTATACAGTAGCTCGACTTTTAGTTCAAAATTGCACAGAAAAATGGGACTGTTCAACGTGGCTGCCTAAACTTTGTCCGGAAAATGGCACACAAAAAAGGACTTGTGTTGATAGGAAAAGTTGCGGGACAGTTTTGAAGAAACCCGCTGAAATTAGCCTGTGTACCTACAACATTGAAGAAAGCAATATCAAAGTGTCCCAACAGGTTTCAGATCAGTACGCTGATTCTGAAAGTGATGCAGTGGGTGTTGGTGGTGAGGTTCAGCTAGGCCCTGTCCAAAGAATCTTTAAGTCAAAAACTCTATTGTCCATAATAGGTGTTTTTATTCTGACGGGACTATTAGGATTTGTTGGGTTTGAGAAATCAAGGAGTGAAAAAAAGCTTAATACTGAAAGAAATGCAGGGCAGATTGAGAATAGTTCGTTATTACGGCTCACTGATTATATCCGAAGAGAACTTCAGCAGGGATTTAGTTCAGAGCAAATCAGAACCAAGCTTTTATATGAAGGATGGAATGAATACATAGTTAATAAAGCGTTTTCTCAATTGACATATATTGTTAATAGGCCAGTGCAGGGCATTGAAAGCATTGTTAATAAAAAGATACATGACAGGATGCAGATTTTTGAGGATAAAAAATGAATGTTGTAAATTATATAATGAGCACTAACCCGCTGGTTTTTTACTCAGTTGTTGCATTAGCATCTTTAATAATCCTTTCAAAATCGTCAGATATGCTTGTGTACGGGATATCAAACTACGCTAAAAAGTTGGGTGTTAGTGATTTTTTAATAGGTTTTATAGTTGTCAGCATCGGTACAGCACTGCCTGAACTTGTGGCATCATTGACAGGAGCGCTGTCAGGAGAGGGCGCTATTGTTTTTGGCACAATTTTTGGTTCCAATATTTTTAAAGTGCCGCTTCTTGGATTGGTCCTAATTTTGGGAAGGAAGCTGAAAATTAAAGATAATGACCTGGGCATGGCGCCGATAATCACGCTTGTTATTATCGTTATACCGCTGATTCTTGTGCTTGACGGTTCTCTTTCAAGAATTGACGGTGTTATCCTTATAACAGCATTTGTGGTTTATATCAGCCGATTATGGAACAAGGAAGGGAAGATGGGCAGAATGAAAAAGGATGTGCTCTTAAAAAATATATATCAAGACGGCATAATTTTTGTCTTAAGTTTAACTGTGCTTCTTATCTCTGGAAGGCTCCTTGTATACTCTTCTATTTCCATTTCAAAAATTCTGGATGTTTCTCCTTACATAATTGGCCTTGTCGTTATTGGAATTGGCGCATCAATGCCAGAACTTACAGTACAAATAAGAAGTATCAGGACAAAGCATAGCAAACTGGCGTTTGGCAACATTTTTGGAAGCCTGATTGCGAATTCAGCGCTTGTTCTTGGATTAACAGCTTTTATTAAACCGTTTAAAGTAGATATTAACTTATTATGGCTTGCAGGGTTTGTGATGATATCTGCGATAACATATGTGTTATTTCTTATGGGCAAAAAGGAGCTGACATGGAAACATGGGCTTATATTAATTGTCGGTTACTTATTATATTTATCAGTAGAAATTATTTTTTGATTAAGTTTATATAGTGAAAATGATAATCTAAGACAATGGATCAGTTTATCGACGAAATAATACGGTATATTAAAACCAAGAAACCAGGTAAAATAAAATTGTCGCAATATAAAGCGAAATTGTCCAAAAAGTATAAACTGTTAAAAATCCCAACAGATATTGAGATCCTTCTTAATTCTCCGATAAAAGATGTTGATAAAGTCTGGAAATATCTTGCAACAAAACCGACAAGAACGATATCGGGAGTTGCGGTGTGCGCTATTATGACAAAACCTGGCAAGTGCCCGCATGTGAAGTCAGGGATTGGGCCTTGTTTGATGTGTCCAGGCGGGCCAGGATCGGTTTTTGGCAATGTGCCGCAAAGCTATACAGGCAAAGAGCCTGCTACAAGAAGGGCAATAAGGAATAATTATGACCCTTATTTTCAGGTAATGAACAGGCTTGAGCAATACATTGTACAGGGCCATATACCTGATAAACTTGAATTAATAATCATGGGGGGAACTTTTATATCGTGTATTCAAAAATACCAGGAAGATTTTGTCAAGTATGCATTTTGCGCAATGAATGATTTTTCAAATATGTTTTTTGTCAAAAATAAGCTTGATATTGTTAAATTTAAGAATTTTTTTGAGTTGCCTGGCGATATTAATTCTTTGGATAGGCTGGAAAAAGTCCGCAGCAAAATTCAAAAACTAAAAAATAAGCAAATTAGCCTGATAACTGAGCAGAAAAAGAATGAAAAAAGTTTTATCAGATGCGTTAGCCTTGTAATAGAAACGCGGCCAGATTATGCAAATCTAAAATATGCAAACCAAATGCTAAAATTGGGTTGCACTAAAGTTGAACTTGGGGTACAGACAATTTATGATGATGTGTTAAAAACCATTAGAAGGGGGCATACAGTACAAGATTCAGTTAATTCAACAAAAATATTAAAAGACCTCGGGTTTAAAATTAATTATCATATAATGCCTGGATTACCTGGGGTTGATAAAAAAAAAGATATTATGGCGTTTCAGGCGCTTTTTGCATATGAAGATTTTAGGCCTGATATGCTTAAACTATACCCTTGCATGGTATTGAAAGGGACAAAGCTGTATGGCCTATGGAAAAAGAAAAAGTATAAGCCGCTTACTACAAAAAAAGCTGCTTTGTTAATTGCAGAGTTTAAGAGATATGTGCCAAAGTATTGCAGGATAATGAGAGTGCAGCGTGATATTCCATCATTTGTTATAGAAGCGGGTGTGGATAAAACTAATTTAAGGCAGTATGTTTCAAAAATCCTAACAGAAAAAAAAATTAAATGTGATTGTATCAGGTGCAGGGAACCTAAACTTACCAGGGTTTCTAATAAAATAATCTTGTCAGAATTACATTATATCGCATCAGAGGGAAACGAGTTTTTTATTTGTGCAGAAGATGTGAAAAATAATCTAATCCTTGGGTTTTGCAGGCTGAGATTTCCATCGGATACGCTGCGAAAAGAAATTACAGGTGATTCAGCGTTAATAAGGGAGCTGCATGTGTACGGGGCATCAGTGCAAATAGGAAAGAAAGGCAAAGTGCAGCATAAAGGAATTGGAAAAGCTCTTGTTGAAAGGGCTGAGCAGACTGCAAAAACATACAACAAAGATAAGGTGGTTGTTATATCTGGTGTTGGGGCAAGAGAGTATTTTCGTAAAATAGGGTATAAAAAAGAAGGGCCCTATATGGTTAAGCTTTTATAGAATTTTGCAGCAGTTTCCGGAAAAACAGGGTTTGTTATTATTCCTGACCCAAGTTCAAACCCTGCGCGGCTTGTCAGCCTTGGCTTAATTTCAATATGGAAGTGCATATTAGATTTTTTTGGCGAGTAATGCAATACCATATTGTAATGAAATTTGTTCTTTTTTAGTTTTTGAAAAATCTTTTTTAAGATTTTTGCCATGTCGGTTAGTTCGGTTGGCTTTAAATCGTTTAGTTTATCAACATGACGTTTTGGAAAAAGCCATATCTCATATTCGCACTCTGAAGCGTATGGGGTAAAAGCCAGGACTGATTTGTTTTCAAAAACTTTTCTTTTACTTTTAGATTCAATTTTTAGGATTTTACAGTATAAACATTTATTATATCTAATAGATCTTTTTGTTTCTTCTTTTATGTTTGGCGGTATAGTGTTTAATGCGATAACCTGGCTGTGGGAGTGAGCAATGGAACAACCTGCGTCAACACCGCTGTTTTTGAATACAAGGACATATTTGATGTTTTTTATCGCGCTTAATTCTTCAATTCTGGAATTGTAAACCTCAAATACCTGTGTAAGGTTCTTTACAGATAAATCTGCCAGATGAATTTTATCTTTGGGTGTTTCAACAATAATCTCGTGCCTGCCAAAAAGCGGGTTTGAACTTAAAAATGGCCTATCTCTAACATTTTTTTCCTCGTTTTCAATTATCGGAAAAGAGTTTGAAAACCATCTAATATTCCAGGTATTGCCTTTTTTTATCCTGCCAATCTCCGGAGAGGTCATATGTTCGTTGCCCTGGCAGAAAAAACAGTTAATCTTTTTTTTGACAGACCTTTTTTTGAACTGGTCCGGTCGTTTTATTCTGGCTGCGCAGTATAAAACGTACTTATCAAGAATATAATCTTTTCTGAGTTCGTTCATACTATAGTATACTATCTCTTTTTTATTTAAAAGTTTGTATTAAAATATGTTATATTGGATTTTTATAGTTTGTCAGTTATCTTAAAGATAAATTATCTTAATTCCGGTCAAGAATTCTGCGTGGTCTGAAAGACCCGCAGATGAATTGGCCTAGAAAAATCGAAAGATTTTTCTCAAACAGAAACCAATAGAATTCTTAGCTCTATGCTCTTAAGAAAAGCAAGAAGCAGACCAAAAC
>JBDRFR010000122.1:0-6295 GCA_043818675.1 Nanobdellota archaeon | reverse complement strand
AAGTCTTCCATTAAGCTTCAAATCAAGTAAGAATTGGATTCAACTACCAATTACACCGGCAATGGAGATTGGGCTTACAGAGAAACCTCTAAGCATACAAGAGGTATTATGTAATTCCACACTTAACTAGTGGGGTGCCCGATAAAAAATTGAAATCAGATGCACGCTAGCTAATCATCAGATATTTCTTCTGTCTTAGCCGAATAACCTGCCTAAAGCTATTTTTAAGACGTTTTATTAGAATTTTGTCCTGCGTTGCAACTATTGCATCAAGAGTGACTAAAATATCGTCAACATTGCCATCGCTGGTCTTTAAAATCTTAATTTTTTTGGTATTTATCAGATCCAAGGCAAATTTTGCTGCCAAGCGATTCTTACCTTTTTGCTCGTTTATTATCTTGACAAGTTCATTAATAGTCTTGTCCAGAATAAATATGGAATATTGAAAATCACAAATTCTCTCAATTTCACTGAAAATGTCAATCTTAAATTGAAAAGGTATTAGTAAAAAGTTGGTATCCAAAATTATTTTTTTCATAGTAAATTAAGTATTTTTACTGCATCACCAAAAGTGTCTGGACTTTCATTGATAATAGTTATATTAACCTTATATTTAAGTATGTGCCTTAATAAAACTATAATATCATCAGAATCCAATAACAGATGCCGGCGTTCGCCTTTATCTGTCCATTCAATACCGGAAAAATGGGAATGAATATAATTTAATTTTTTTAATTTAGTAAATATCTGGTCATAATCAATATAACCTCCTGATCTTGCTTTAATATGGGCAAAATCAACGCAAAGGTTACAGCCGGTATCTTTTCTTAGTTGTAATAGTTCATCAAGCGAACCAAACTGGCTTGGCTTACCGGTAACTTCAGGAGCTAATTCAACATTCCATTTATTTTCAGATAATTTGTTTTGCATATCCAAAATTTCTGATTTAATAAGATCATAAATTTCTTCAGATGATCTTTTTTGATAGAAACCAGCATGGAAAACTACATATTTTGCACCTAAGAAATTGGCCATTTTACAGCTGTCAAGAATCCTTTCTTTTGAGGCAATGATTTTTTTAGGCTCAATAGAAGCTAGATTAATATAGTAAGGCGCATGGCAGCTAAGTTGAATTCCAAGCTTTTTTGCCAATGTACCTATATCCAAAGCCTCTATTTTGGACATGCGAACACCATAAGTAAACTGGCATTCAAATGCTTTCAAACCAAGGCCAAAGGCCTTATTTAAACCTTCAAAATTACCCAGTCCTGATGACCCTGCTGGCCCTATTCTTATCATTTTTATTCAGAAAAAAATGCGAATATCTACCGACAATTGTAGATAAAAGTATGGAGTATAACATAAATGCAACAGTCAAATCCAAAATAACGCCTATCCCCTTAATGTCAAAGGTGCTTAATGTAAACGCTACAACTGCAACAGCAATTCCTTTCTGCACATTTAATGCCATGAAAAGCTTTTCTTTAAAATTATAGTCGTTATTGTAAAAAGATAAATGGATTGTTGAAAGCCTAATTAAAATATATATTACAAAAAGCAGGGATGATTTGACCAAAAATTGTTTTGTAAAAGGGATTTTAATTGATAAGCCAATCAGGAAAAATACTAATATTTGAAGAGACGTTGCAAAAATTGAAGAGAATTCAAACAAATGACCTTTTTCGCGTACGTAGAGATTACCAAACAATAATCCAAGAGTTGTTACTGCTAAAACGCCATTACCACCAAGGTTTTCTGCCAGAATGTAAGTAAGTAAAGCTGCTGTTATAAGCGCAAGAGGAGATAAAGTTTCTGAATATTCTTTTTTCATTATCCGAAAAACGATTAAACCAATGATTACACCTGAACCAACACCCGCTACGAAACGAAGAAAAAAGTCGGGCATGAAAGTAAAAATCTGATTAAAAAACTGAATAGACGTGATATTGTTTAAACCCAAATTTTCCATAAGATCAAGTACAAGGAAAGGAAGCAATACTATCAAAGGAGTGTTAAGCAAGGACTCAATCTCCAACAGATTTACAACACGATTTTTAACTCCCTTAAACATTGTTAATACGCTTCCTGGGTCTGTCCCGGACATCAGAAACGAAAATAACAAGGCCAAAAAAATTGAATTGATATTGAAAATAAACATGCTTGAAGCAGTCAGAAGAAAGGTGTTTAATAACAAGAAAATACCGGTGAGCTTAAAAACCTGCGTTGATAAAGAATCAAACTCTTTCAGTTTAAACCTGGCAGAAGAATCAAAAATGATCATTACCAAAGCGAGAATTGCAATTCCTGTCAAAAAAATTGGCGGGAATTGCAATAGCTGGATTGTTTCTAAAGGCAGGTAGTTTACTAATAATCCTGCTATTAATAATAATAGAATGTTTGGAAGTTTGAGCTTTTGAGAGATTATAGAGGAAATAATACCGATTAATAAAACGATTGCCAAATATGTTAAGAATGTTAATGCTTCCATGAAAAACCTCTTTTTTATTCCACTAGAAATATTACCCTTTATTAAGTTTTCCATAAGGTTTTTAAAGAAAGCCGATTAAAAAAGAATTGTCATGAAAGAAATATTGAGTAATATTCTATTGAACATTAAACCTACAAAAGAACAAGAAAAAGAGGTATTTAGTAGAGTTAATGCTGTTTTAAAGAAAATCAGAATCAAAAATGCAGATGCAATCCTTGGTGGGTCAGGGATTAAAGGCACATGGCTAAAAAATGCGCATGATGCTGATATTTTTGTCTGTTTTGATTATAAGATATATAAGGAAAGAAATAATGAGATATCAGGAATACTGGGAAAGTACCTTAAAAAAAAATTTTCTAACGTTATTAAAATACACGGGAGCAGGGATTATTTCCAGCTAAAAAAGGAAAGGTTTACGTTTGAGATTATTCCAATACTGAAGATTGTAAAAGCAGAACAGGCAATAAATATTACAGACGTCAGCCCACTGCATGCTAAATGGGTCAATAAACATAAAAATTTAAGAGATGAAATGAGACTTTTAAAACAGTTCTGCAAAGCATCAGAAGTGTACGGCGCTGAAAGTTATATAAAAGGACTCTCAGGATATGTATGTGAAATACTAACTGTATATTACGGATCATTTTTGAAAGTTATTGAAAATGCGTCCAAATGGAAAGAGGGCACGATTATTGATATTGAAAAATATTATACTAAAAAAAATGTTCTTGCTGAGGTTAATTCAAGCAAATTGCAGTCACCATTAATAGTCATTGACCCTGTTCAGGAAGATAGAAACGCAGCAGCGGCTTTAAGTACGGAGAAATTTGAAATTCTGAGGAAAAAAGCCAAGGAATTCCTAAAAAAGCCAAGTGAAACATTCTTTGAGAAAAAAGTGTTTTTGATAGAGAAAATCAGAGATAAAGCCAAAAATCAGAATCTGATAATATTGAATATTGAAGTGTTAAAAGGCAAACACGATGTTATTGGATGCAAACTTATAAAATCGCTGGAATACATTAAAAACTGCCTGGTTAGGCACAATTTTGAGATAATTGAATACGGATGGAACTGGGATAAAACAGCAACATTTTATTTTATTCTGCCAAAAAAGGAATTGTCAAAAAAAATTGTCCATCCTGGACCACCGTTAAAAGCTAAAGAACATGTTAAAATATTTAAAAATAAATATAAAAAAACATACACAGAAAAAGGCATAATAAAAACTTTAATCGTGAGAAAATACACTAAAGCAATAGACCTAGTGAAAGATGCAATCAAAGATAAGGATATTACAAACAGGCTTAAAAAAATTGAAGTGGTGTAAATGAATCCAATTCTGCAATTGATAATAATAACCCTGATACCAACTCTGGAATTAAGGGCATCAATACCTTTCGGGATAGTTGCAACAGATCTTCACATAATTCCTATCTTTACAATATGCGTGATTACCAATATTTTGCTTGGGATTTTGGTATATTGTTCTTTAGAAAAAATAATCCCAATATTTCGGAAGATAAGATTTGTTTCAAATATGTGGGATAAATATGTTAAAAGAACTCAGGCTCAGATACACAAAGCTGTAGAAAAATGGGGTGAATTTGCGGTCGCTATTTTCATTGGAATCCCGCTTCCAGGATCGGGGGTATATTCAGGTGCGCTTGCATCATTCATGATTGGACTTTCATTTAAGAAATTTCTGACTGCTAACATTATTGGAGTATTAATAGCTGCAATTATTGTAACAATAATATCGTTTGGCGGAGTTGAAGCCTTTTCCTTTTTTATTAAATGAAAATAAAAAAAATAATACTAATATCCGGATTTGTGTTATTTTTATTTAGCTTTTTTATTGATGATAAGATCTTTTTTTTTGTTGATTTAATTTCTAATAAATATCTTGATTATTTTATGGGATCCATTACTCATTTTGGATCGGTCGTGATCATTTTTTTAATCATGACAACGCTATTTATGATTAATGAGAGAAAGAGAGAATGGATTCCTATATTGTGGCTATCGTTTATTGTCTCGACCCTTATAGGTGTTTCTTTAAAGCTAATTGTAGCAAGAGGAAGGCCGTTTGATTCCGTGGTTCTTGGATTTTTTGGGCTTATGAACTATTCTTTTCCAAGCCTGCATGCTACAGCTGCTTTTACAGGGGTTGAGGTATTGAATAAGGAGTTTCCAAAATTGAAATGGTTTTGGATAGTTTCTGCGGCTGTTGTTGCTTTGAGCAGGGTGTACCTAAAGGTACATTATTTAAGTGATGTGGTATTTGGCGCATTAGTTGGATATTTTATTGGAGTTATCTTTGTGAATTTGGAAAAAAGGCTTAAATTATTTCGGAAAAATGGCTAATATAACAAAAAAGGAATTGAAAAGGCAGTTATTTCATGTGATATTTGGAATTTTAATTGTTGCTTTAATATATCTTAATATTTTAAATGGAATAACACTTTTTATTTTGCTATGTGTTTCAGTCGGACTATGCATTATCAGCAAGAGAACCAAGATTCCGTGTGTTTTTTGGTTTCTTGATAGGTTTGAGCGGGAGGAGGATATTCTTGTATTTCCTGGCAAGGGCGCATTGTGCTATTTGATAAGCTCGTTTGTTGTTGTTTTGTTTTTTCCAAAGGATATTGCAATGGCATCGATTATAATACTTGCGCTTGGAGATTCAGTATCACATGTGGTTGGAATGTATGGAAGTATAACGCATCCTTTTAATAACAAGAAGTTTTTAGAAGGAACAATTGCAGGCACAATAATAGCATTTATCGGCTCATTTTTGATACTTCAGAATCCGCTTGAGGCAGGAGCTGCATCTGTAAGCGCAATGATAGTTGAAGGAATCAATATTGAATTTTTTAAGAGAAGGATTGATGATAATATTCTGGTCCCTGTTGTTGCTGCAGTTGTGATATTTTGTATAAGGCTGATATTTATATAAATTATATTAATTCTATAAAAAACGTTAGGTTTAAAAAGTAGTGAAAAACTCTATTTATTCTAAAATGCGTAGTGTTATCGTTTGACTGATTTTATTTCATTGTTATATTCATACAAAAATATCTTCAGAACAGCCTTGTGCATTTCTATTGATTTAGAAAATGCACAAGTTTTTCTTGTTAATCTAGCAATCCGTTGTCTGAGAATATTATTAAATCCCTCTACATTGTTTGTTTCGCCTTCTTTCTTATGACACCTTTTATGATACCATGAATGTATTCTTTTGTATCCCTGCCATTTATCGCTTCTGGAAAAACCTGCAGCATATTCAGGGGGTATTTCATTATAAAACCCATCAAATGATTTAATTGTCCTATCTCCTAAATAGAATGTTATTACTTGCTTTGTTCTTCGACACAAAGCAATCCATAACCAAATCTGAGTTTTTTTAGATTGATAAAATGACCACTGTTCGTCTAATTCAAGAATATCTCCTGTTTTTGCTGGCATAAGCGATTTAGAAAAATCAGTTATAGATTTTGCTTTTTTTTTAGCCATGCAAGAACCGTTGTAATTGCTACACCATAAATTCTGTTAACTCCTCTAAGGCTTGCCCTTTCTTTGTATACTCTTAGAATTTCTTCTTTTCTCTCTTCGCTATATCTCTTTGAATCAATGCTACCGTAGCAACTGCAACGGTTGCATCGGAATTTTTGTTTCTTTGCAGATGTCAATCCGTTTTTTACTAATGAATGCGTTTGACACTTGGGACATAATTTGTTTTTTATCATAAAATAGTATTCTGAATTGAATACTATAAAATACTTTCTATCAGTCAAGTACTAACACTAC
>JBDRFR010000121.1:0-11770 GCA_043818675.1 Nanobdellota archaeon | reverse complement strand
AAGTCTTCCATTAAGCTTCAAATCAAGTAAGAATTGGATTCAACTACCAATTACACCGGCAATGGAGATTGGGCTTACAGAGAAACCTCTAAGCATACAAGAGGTATTATGTAATTCCACACTTAACTAGTGGGGTGCCTGTTATCATAAAAACAAATGGATATATGGTCAAATATTCTTTTTTATAATAAAATACAAGAATATAAAAATTCCGATAATAATTGTAATTTCTGACACAAATTTAGCATACGTAAACAGTAGAAATCTTTTTGCGCGCAGGTCAGCTTTTTTTTTCTCAGAAGCGTTCATTTTATGCTTTTCTTTATTTTTTTAAGCCTTGAAAAATTCTCTCTTTCCAGTTCTTCAAGTTTAAACGTAATAATTTTTTTGGTTTTTTCAAGTCTTGGTATTGTAAGATATTCCAGGCTGTTGACACGGCGCTTGGTTTTTTTAATTTCTTCCGCCAGGTGTTTTAGCATTAGCTGCTTTTCCATAAGTCTCATAAAATCAGGAAATACATCCCTATACTGTTTAATAGCATTATCAAGCTCCACAGTTGGCCCAAAATATCCATGCCATTCAGAATCAAAGGTCATATTTTTAATTTCCGGCACCTCCACACCCATTATTGACCGCATAGATATTTCCACTGATGTTCCGGAAGACAAGCCTAAAGCAATCCGCTCAATATTCAGTTCGCCCTCAATTGCCTGGGCATTGTATAGCGACCCTTGCGCAGCAACAATATTACCAGAGATATCACCACGCAGCTTCTTAATTTCTTTTAAAACTTTAAAAAACTCGAGAACTAAAACATCGCGTTTTTGTTTTAAAAGTTTATGCCCTTTTTGCGCTAGTTTAAGCTTCTTTCTGGAAAGAAGCAATTCCATCCTGGTAGGTTTAATAGTTGCCATTTTACTCTTTATAATGTTCTTCAATGAAATCTTTTTTAATTCGTTTTAATTCTGATTTAGGCAGGCCTGATAATAAATCCCATGCAATACCTAACGTTTCTTCGATTACTCTGTTATCCTCATACCCTTGCTTTACAAATAAATTTTCAAATTTATCCGCAAAATTCAGGTATTTATTGTCAAGCTCTGATAATGATTCTTTCCCTATTACAGCAACTAAATCCCTAAGCTCTCTACCATAGGCATATGCAGCATATAACTGATCAGATACATTAGCATGGTCAACCCGTGTTTTACCTTCGCCAATTCCATTTTTCATCAATCTTGAAAGTGACGGCAAAACATCCACTGGTGGATATATCCCTTTTCTGTGAAGATCTCTACTAAGAACAAACTGTCCTTCAGTGATATATCCTGTCAGATCCGCAATAGGGTGCGTAATATCATCATCCGGCATAGTTAATATTGGCATTTGTGTTAAGCTCCCGCTCCTACCTTTAATTCTTCCTGCTCGTTCATAGATTGATGCAAGGTCTGTATACATGTAACCTGGATAGCCTCTTCTTCCAGGAACTTCTGATCTTGCCGCTGAAATTTCTCTTAACGCTTCACAATAATTGGTCATATCTGTCAAGATAACAAGAACATGCATATCCTTTTCATACGCTAAATATTCCGCTGCAGTTAGCGCAATTCTTGGTGTAATGATACGCTCTATTGCTGGATCGTTTGCCAGATTCAAAAACATTATAACATTCCCAAGCGAACCGGTTCGTTCAAACTCCTGCCTAAAAAATAATGCTTCTTCATTAGTAATGCCCATCGCTGCAAACACTACTGCAAACTTCTCAGACTTGCCTCTGACAACAGCCTGTCGCGCAATCTGCGCAGCTAACTGATTATGCGGAAGCCCTGACCCGGAAAAGATTGGTAATTTCTGCCCCCGGACAAGCGTATTATTCATATCAATGGTTGATACCCCTGTCTGAATAAATTCTGCAGGGTGCGCTCTCCTATGTGGATTAATGGCGCTTCCGTTAATATCAAGACGTTTTTCAGGAATAACTTCAGGTAATCCGTCTATTGGTTTACCTACACCGTTAAAGACTCTGCCAAGCATTTCTTCTGATACAGCAAGCTTCATTGTTTCTCCAACAAACCTAACTTTGGTATTTTTAGTATCAATACCCGATGTCCCTTCAAAAAGCTGTACAACAGCCCTGTCTATAGAAACTTCCAAAACCTGCCCAAGACGTTTTTCTCCTTGTGGCGTTGTTACCGATACTAATTCAGCATACGCAACACCTTCAATTTTTTCAACAATCATTAAAGGACCTGAAATTTCTGTAACTGATGTATATTCTTTAAGCATTTTCCTGCCCCCCCTCTGACTCGTCAGAGATTTTCACTACTTTAGCCTGCAGTTTCTTTATTTGTTCACTCATATCTTTCGAGATTGCATCAGCTTCAGCTTCAAAATCTTTTGCATACTTCATTCTCGCAATCCGTTCTTTGACAGCCAGCTTTGCTATATCACTGACTTTTACATCTTTACTGATAGCTTCCCGCGCCATATTATGAAGACCGATGATTGTTGTAAGCATTGAATTCTGCTTTTTAAGGCTGCAATACATGTCAACTTCATGGAACGCATTTTGCTGCAGATAATCTTCTCGGAGTGATTTTGTGGTATCAAGCACAAGTTTATCTTCTTCAGGTAGCGCATCCGGCCCGACCAGTTGCACAATCTCTTTCAATTCAGACTCTTTTTGTAATAATGTCATGGCTGTCGTTCGCAGTAACGAAAACCCCTTGACCTCATTATCAAAATAATCTGATAATTTATTCACATACAACGAATACGAAGTAAGCCAGTTAATTGATGGAAAATGCCTGCTGTACGCTAAAGGCGCATCAAGCGCCCAGAAGATTTTAGTCATCCTAAGAGTATTTTGTGTAACAGGTTCAGAAAAATCACCGCCTGGTGGACTGACAGCACCGATTATTGACACACTCCCGTTTTGATCATTCATAGTAACAACCCTGCCAGCCCGCTCATAAAACTGTGCAAGCCTTGAAGCAAGATACGCAGGGTATCCTTCTTCTCCTGGCATCTCTTCAAGTCGGGATGAGATTTCCCTCATAGCTTCCGCCCACCTTGATGTGGAATCCGCCATTAACGCTACATCATAACCCATATCCCTGAAATATTCCGCTATTGTCACACCTGTGTAAACAGAAGCTTCCCTTGCAGCGACCGGCATATTTGAAGTGTTTGCAATAAGCACAGTTCGTTCCATTAATGGTTTGCCCGTTTTTGGATCCACTAGCTCTGGGAATTCACCAAGAACTTCAGTCATTTCATTTCCACGCTCGCCACAGCCTATATATACGATAACATTAGCATCGCACCATTTGGCAAGGCTTTGCTGTGTTACAGTTTTTCCTGCGCCAAACGGTCCGGGAATAGCTGCTGTACCGCCTTTTGCAATCGGAAAAAATGTATCAAACACCCTTTGGCCTGTTATTAACGGAATTGTGGGGTCAAGTTTTTGTTTTACAGGCCTTGGAACCCTCACAGGCCATTTATGGTACATTTTTACATCCGCTTTACCATCTTTAGTTTCCAGTATCAATACTGGTTCTTCAATAGTTTTTGATCCTTCACTTATACTAATTACCTTACCAGACATGTTTGGAGGCAGTAATATTTGATGATCAATAATTTCTGTCTCTTTGACAGATCCTATGGCTTGGCCACCAAAAAGCATATCGCCAACTTTAACCTTACTTATAAAATTATACTTAATATCACGATCAAGAGAATTAACCTCTATACCTCTTGCGATAAAATCACCGGATATTTTTGCTATTGTAGGTAATGGTCTTGCAATCCCATCATAGATACTTTTCAAAAGTCCTGGCCCAAGTTCAATACTTAAGGGCGCCTGTGTAGATTCTACTGGCTCTTCGGGTTTTACACCGGTTGTATCTTCATATACCTGGATTGTAGCTTCATCCCTGTGCAGCTGGATAATTTCGCCTATCAGTTTCTCATTACCCACTTTAACAACATCAAACATTTTGTTTCCTTTCATTCCAGAAGCTATTACCACTGGCCCTGCAATCCTTACAATTTTTCCCATTTTTATATCACCATCATTCATATATTTAGTTCAATTCCCACTGCGGACTTAATAATTCCTTTCAGATCATCAGTGGTTGAAAATTCTTTAGCATCATCCGGTATGCTTACCACGTTCTTAAACTCTTCAAGTTCTGGCACAAGTTTTATGACGCTCACATTAGCTATAATGAATTCGTCTTTTGCAACTTTTCGTAGATGTTCCAAAGCCTCCTCTCTCTTTTTTACAGCATAACTGTTTTTAATCCCAGACAATTTGAACCCTGTTGCAAATTCAGGGTTTGCAAGCACTATCATACGATCATCTCCTTAATTTTTTCAGATGCAAACCCAGCATCAATACCTCTGCTAATAACAAAAAGATTCCTTAATATAAGCTCCATTTTTATTAAGTGTGAGAAGATTGGATACGGCCCTAATGTATGCAGCAGATCATTGGAGACCACATTTTTTTTAAACATTTTATAAAGCTCATTTTCAAAATGCACAAGCGACTTGTCTTTATTATGCTTTTCATAAGCAACATTCATAGCAGCATAATAGTCAGTACCTTTAAACTCCTCAACAAAATCTTTGAGTTTCTCTGCATTTATCAAATTTTCAAATCGTGAACATAGTTCGGTTTTATTATTTACAAGCATTTTTTTCTGAATATCCTTACTAACATTCCTAATACGAAATTTTAACAATGCCATTATATTCAACAGATCGATTTTCAGGTTTATGATATTTATTATAAACTCACCATCATACATTTTTGTTTTTTTAACAATGTGCACAATCTTATTGAGCACATATTCATCAAGAGATACTTCAAACTCTTCCAGCGTGGAATACTTCCTCTCAAAAACTTCAGAATAAATTGTCTGCACCATCACAACTGAAATATCTGCAATGGTTTCAGCATCCAGTAAATGTTTCAAAACGTTTTTATCAATATTGCCTACCGGATGAACTAAGCAATCCGGCACTTCACTCTTTGTAAGTTTAGCTCTATAAATTATTTTAAGTAGTTTCGCTTCCATAAACAGAAAATACGAATTTAATAGATTTCTGGATTTTTCCGGGCTTAATTCGCCCAGCTCAATTATTGATTCCATAAAACTATTCTCAAGCGCAGTGTGTATTGAACGAAGCTGATCATCAGTTTTTTCCAGTTCCTCTTTAAAAAGGGTTTCTTTTAGCATACTGCTGAACTCTTTTAGTGATTTTCCGTCTGTTAGTTCAATTAATAGCTGATCAGACACCATCTTATTGCTTCTTGCATGAATCCTGGCATTTGCATACAAAAAAGGTGTTACTGGCGTAACTGTCCTCATTACAAACATCGCAATGATTATTAATAGTAATAAGGGTAATCCAACCGAAAAAAGTATTGGATTTATCATTTGTGCCAGATGAGCCGTAGAATTTACAGCTGTCCCATTAACCGCACTACTATTTAATAATAGCCCTGTAAGGTTTGTTGCATTTATCATTTATTTAAACAATACTCCGCTGATCTCCTGCCGAAGGATATCTTTTTTTGACTCTATAAGATTATTAAGCCCAAAATCATAGATTACATCTTCTGAGACAAACTTAATCCCCTGCATATTTTTATCAATTGTTAAATCTGGTGCGATTTTCTTATAGTAATCACTGTCTGCTATGGCTTTCATACCATCTGGCATATTCTTTTTCACAAAATCCAGGTATTCTTTAGTATGTACTTTTCTTTCAGCTTGTTTCATCGCTTCCTTAAAAACCGATTCAATGATAGCGTCCCGTTTTTTTTCAAACTCTTTTTTAGCTTTTAATTCTTCTTCGCTAAGAATCATTGAATGCGCCTTTTTAACAGCTGCATCGGTTGCTGTTTTCATTTGCGACCTTAGAATATCCTGTTCTTTTTTGAATATCTTATCTATCTCTGCCAACTTTTTTTCTTTTTCAATGTTAAGTTTTTTAATTTGCAATGTATAATTTCTTTCGATTGAACTTTTTAAAGCTTCAACATTACCAAATACTTCCATTTTATTCCCTCCATACAAACACTGATAGGAGATAAAAAAAATTATCCAAGTACTCCTATTCCAACAACTAAAAGCATAAGCGCTATTATGAACCCAAATATTGCAGGTGTTTCGCACTGACCAGCAAATACAAGTCCTGGCGCAAACGCGTCTTTATTTTTAACTGACGAAACAATCCCTGCTGCAGCAACCATTCCCTGGTAAATCGCTGAGCCGCCTGTTAAAGCAACAACAAGTCCAGCGCCAAGCATCGTAAGTCCCTGCCCGGTAGATATCTCTTTAGCACCGCCACCTAACAATCCCACGCCCATTAAAATAAGCAACGCAGTGATAAACCCATAGATTGTCTGTGTCTGCGGCATCGCTTGGAAAATTAGAGCATTCCTAAAATTCTTTTTATCTTCTGCAACTACACCAGCGCCAGCAACTCCTGCTGCGCCGCTGCCTACAGCAGTGCTAAAACCTGCAACACCCAACGCAAGCGCAGCCCCAATGACTGCATATCCTGTCCCTATAGTAATTACCATTTTTTTATTTTCCTCCTTCTAGTTTTATATAAGTATTATTTCTTTGCGCAATAAAAGGCTTGTACGCCTCACCGCCGCCTTCATAAAATTTAGTGAAAAACTCAAGGAAATGCAGTCTTGTAGTATGGATGAAAGCCCCAAGGCCATTCATCGCAACATTAAATAAATGCCCGATCAAAAATAGGATGATGGCAAAAAACCATCCCACCCAGGGAATTGACCCTACCATAAATACCATAAAATTGACCGCAAGCGCGATCCCTGCTGTTCCCACCGCAAGCGCCATAAGTCGTGCGTAGGAAAAGATATCTCCAATAAACCCTGTAAACCCAAAAACGGAGAGAATCGAAGATATAAACCCTTCATCTATAAAGTTTAACACAACCTGCAGCAAAACCGCAATCCCTAATACGACAAATCCTATTATATTTATTTTTAACAGAAACAAGATTATACTGACGATAAAAAGTATCCATACTGCCTGACCCTTTAAACCAGCTTTTATTTGTTTTTGCCTGAGATTTTCAATAAATCCAATGCCAAGCCCTATTGACAAATGCACAAACCCTATAACAAGCGCTATTATTAATGTTAATGTTACATCTTTCATTGCATCTATCGGAACCGGCAGATTTATTCCAAGCTCCTGAAAAAAATTCCCAAAATACGATCCAAACACTATTCCTATTAGTGCTGCTGAAATGCCAAACATCATAAGCAATATTGAAAACTGTTTTGCAATCTTATTATATTTGCCAACACCTCTATATACAAGATAACCAATTGAAGCAAGAAGCGCACCATACACAAAATCAGTCAGCATAAACCCAAAAAATATAGTAAATGTTATAGCCAGTATCGGTGTTGGGTCAAACTGTTTATATTTAGGCAAAGAATACATCTCTGTTAACATCTCAAACGGTTCTACAAGCTTTGGATTTTGAAGCTTTGTTGGCGATTCATCTTTTTCAAGCACTTCAATATAATACTGCTTTGAGCTTTCTTTGACAAGGCTATGCAGTTTGTCCAGATTATTCTCAGGAACCCATGCTTCTAATACTGAAAAAGTTTCAGTTGTTTTGAATTTTTGCAACGCCACAATTTTTTCTTTGGCAATCTCAAGTTCTTCACGTAATAGGTCAAATTTCTTTTGATACACTTTTTCTGTTCTTGCAAAAAAGGCTGCAATCCTGTTTTTTTCGCTTTTCAATTTCTGAATTTTCTCTACGAGTAATTCTATCTGTATGTTAGGCTTTTTATTTTCAAGCGGGATATTAATGACTTCCCAGCCAATACTATGAATAATTCGTTCAATCTTGTTCGCCTGGTCAAGAGGGCTAAAAATCGTAACTAATGACTGACTTTTACCTGACCGCTGTAAACCTATAACGCCTTTGGTAGCTACTTGCTCTTTAATATCCGGTAATGTTTCATTTTTCACAATACCTAAAAACACTTTAATATTTTCAGTTGTTTTGAATAGGTCAGTCTTAATGTCAGGCAAAAGTGAGAGATTAGATATTATAAACTCATTATTGTCAATTTCTTCATTAATTTTCTGCAGCCTATCGACCCTTTCCAAAATTTTGGGCTCAATCAGTGAAAGGCTGTAATTGACTTCTTCAATGATATCTTTTGCTGAATAGATATTACTTTTATGTTTTATAGGTTGCGCCGGGCTTAACAGGCTTTTAAATCCGCCTTTGGATGGCATTTCTTCTTTATACTCTTCTAAAGAATTAATAACATAATTTAGCCTGTTTTGTGAATCATCCAGGCTTTTTACTAAATCATAAGAATACATGGAACAAAGATCCGCTTCTGCTTCTTTTAGTTCACACAAGCCCAGTTCATATAACTTTCCAAGTAGATTATCCACTTTTTGTTCATTCACTATTACTGTTGCATGAAATATTTTTGCGGGCCTAAACATTTTTATTCCAATATCATAACAAAGATTTTGTCTACCGCTTTTTTAAAATTTTTTGCAGATTTCGTTTCAAGCTCTTCAATTTTTTTTTGGTAATTAAAGCTGATTTCCTTTGACAGTTCTTTTGCTTTATCCTTTGCATTTACTACCTTCTCCTCTTTTTTGGAGTTAAGTGCACTTTTTTCTTCCGTTAGCGTTTTCTCAATATTTTTTTCCATAGTATTAATTGCCTTTTCACATTCAATTTTTTGTTCATCAAGTTTTACAATCTGTTCCTTCTCAAAATTTTTCAATTCTTCTAATGTGGATATAGTCATGGTCTTCACCTTAACAAGTTTTTTAGCCTAAGATATAAGCTTATACCAAATATAATACATATACTATTTACTTTTCCTCAATTAAGACGGTAATAGCCCAATCAAAAAATACCTCTGATATATTTGACAGGTTCCTTTTAATTCTTCGAAACCCGTATGTTTTCAAATTTTCAATCTGCGGTGTTTTTAGGGCGACTATTATTTTTTCCAGTTGTATGACCCTTGTGTAAGAAAGTTCATCCACCTTTTCTAGTATATCTTTAATTTCATCAACAATTTTTAGAATCTTCCGCAAAAAAAGCCCTTCCTTCTTTTCCACAAGTATGAGGTTGTCTACCATCCCTTCCAGGTATTGGCTGACCCGCGCAATATAGTATAAATCAACGGTTTTGATCTTTGTAGGTTCATTTAATACAAGAGATCCTATAACAGATTTGGTTATAAGAAGTTTGCTCCTGTCAATTTCTTCTTCATATTTCAAAATAAGTTCTGGGTCGTAATTATCAATCATAACAGAAACCAGGTTTTTAATTTTTTTAACCATGGTTTTAAGTAATGTAAACGGGTCTTTTACCGATATGCTGGACTCATGCGTAATACTGCTGCCATCAAGCTCGACAAATTCAAGCGCGCTAATAGAGCTCCTTTTATCGAAAATTTTGGAGATATCTGTCCCCTTTTCAAGCTTAATGTTAAAGGATTTGGAAGGGTTGATATAACACGCCATTATTAATTTGATTAAGATATCTGGTGTTGCCTCTGGTAAAGTAATATTAATAGCATCTTTTTCAACAACTTTAATTTCCGGGTAGAGGGATATTGACCCATCTGTATTAATTGTAAGGCTAACTTTCGTATCAGAATTGATCCCGTACTTTTTGCACCAGCTTGTCGGTAAATAAACATAGTGCATATTACCTGTTTTTTGCACATTCCTAATATCTATCATAACCACCTATACTATTTAGTAGTATATATTATTTTATAAATGTTGTTATTAAAGATTGTTATGTGTTGTCTATACAGAAAAGATCATATTATTGTATCTATTTCCGAAACAAAGGCCCGCCGTCATGTTTATAAAATCCAAATTGTCTTTTTAATTTATCTTCCCTGTCCTTAATTTTTTGCAGGGTATCAGATACATCCTGTTCTAATGACCGGGATACGCCGTTAGATACTCCATTAGGCGCATAAACCCTTCTACGGCCAGATTTAGATAAGGGTTTACCAGTTATCTTAGGTTGTTTATCAGCTTCAAGATATGCTAGAATCGCAAGGACATTGCTTTCATCATTTTCAGTACCATAGACTATGTATGGGTGTTCATCATATGGGCAATCCCCTTTTTTCCTACGGCTTGCATTTATGCCTTGCACAATGTCCCTGTAAGTTGTTACAGCCTCGGCTATATCCCCCATATTTCTTCTAAAAAGAGGTTTTTCAGGATTATTTAATGATAAAGCCTCAATTGACGACCCATTAACCCTTAAGGCTACTTGCGCAGTAGGCTGCCCTTTTAAGATTTCATCAATAACATTTCCACCATAAAAATCAAATTTTTCCCTTTCATATGCCATAAAATATAGAATACGCACCCATATATAAACCTATGTATTTTAACTACCCAAGGGTGGCAAAAATTATATTTTCCTTATCTTCGCAACAAAAAAACCCTCTGTATCATTATCCTGCGGCCAGATTCTAAGGCACTTTCTGACCTCACTGGAGTATGCTGCGCCTTCAAACTCACTGACAGGCTCGCTTCTTTTGATATTCAGTTCAATCTCTTCAAGTTTAGCGTTATTGTGCTTATCGATTAAAAAGTTGATAACAGCCTCATCTTCCAAAGGTTCCAGGCTGCAGGTAGAATACACCATTGTTCCACCGTCCCTAAGATTAAAAAAAGCAGATTCAATTAGTTTTCTTTGCGTTGCCGCAAGCCTTTCGACCATTACCGGATTCCATATTCTAAGCGTCTTTAGGCTTTTGCGTATTGTTCCTGTGCCTGAACATGGCGCATCTACAAGTATCTTATCAAACTTAAAACCTTTGAATTGCTGGCCATACATCTGAGTTATAATGGAATTAGTAATGCCGCATCTCTGCATATTAATACCTAAAGGAGCCAATCGTAAGCCAGTATAATCATTAGCAATCAAAACTCCCCGATTATCCATATACTGGCCTATTTGCGAAGCTTTGCTTCCTGGTGCCGCGCACATATCTAAAACATTTTCGCCGGGTTTAGGGTCTAGTACCAATGGTGGTATCATCGATGCTGCTTCCTGCACATATATATATCCCAGGCTGTGCTCTATCAGATTTCCGATATCCCTTCGTTTTTCTTCCCCTTTATGCTCAATCCAAAACCCTTCCTTGCACCACGGTACAGGTTTCAACTCCCAAACATCCTCAATCCTGTTTTTCAATTCAGATATTTGAATTTTTAAAGTATTAATTCGAATAGACCTTCGCAGATATGTTAAAGAAATTTCCTTAAAAGTTTCCCAATCCGTAAGTTTGGAATATCTTTCAACAAATGCAGGCTTAAAAGATATTTGTTCCATATCCATTTTATACCAATATTCTGTTTATTATTAAAAATGTTTCTTATTTAAGTTCTAAATTAAAAAAAAAGAAAAAACGTATCACTGTAAATTCAGTTTCACATTTATTGTAAAAATACATTCTTTAAATGTGATTTACAAAATTGAACAGATACATACAGATTGTATAATTCAATTTAAAAAAAAGATTTTACAATAAAAAATCATAATCTAACATATGAAATAAGGGGTTCCAGCGACCCCTTATAATCCCCAGCAACCTTCCGCCTCTCTACTCGGCAACTCTTGTGGAGTTGCCGTATCTTGTTCGGCGGTAAATTTACATAATTTACTTTGCCTATCATCTATTACTTTT
>JBDRFR010000120.1:0-2433 GCA_043818675.1 Nanobdellota archaeon | reverse complement strand
TTATAATATATTTTAATCTATAACACCCTTTACAAATAAAATCTTCTGTTTCTTCATTCCATTCCCCACAATGTCTGCAATATCCTCTTGTTTTCATTTTATCTCCTTTAACCATTTTGAATCACTTATAAAGTGTACTCCTTGAAGTAATTCATATGGAATAGATAAACCATTTGGATTAATATTTGTTGCCCAATTTTTAACCTTTACCATAGTAATTTTATCAAAATCTACAGATAGATATAGCCTTGCCTTTTCAAGAGTAGTTGCACCGCCCACTCCTAATTCTCTATGTGCTGGTTTTTGAAGAGCAATTATAGCAATGCCTGTTGTTAGTTTATCAAATATTTTTTTGATCCAAGCACCAATTTTATAATGTTCTTCGTGAATTTCCATATAATCAATAATATTAATTCCTTCTGGTTCTATTAAGTCCCACCAATCTGTAGCTCTATCTATCCATTCTGCTTTTTCAAATTCCCCAAGTGGAGTATTAAATTTTGATAGTCTCCGTCTTAATTCGATTGCTCCCATTTCTGATGATTGATACCTAATTTTAAACTTATCCATATTCATATTTGTAAAGTTAAGTAACAGGGCTGTTTTGCCAGCATTAGAAGTCCCTGCTACAATACAAATATTACCTGGATATAAAAGGGCATATTCTTCAATTCCAAAAGGCCATAATAAAGGAATACTCTTATCTGGGGCATTTAAAAAGTCTATCTTATTTATACTTCTTTCAACTGTGCGGTACACTCCTGCTTTTGCTCCATATCGTTCTATTATGTCTAAATCCTTTAACCTTTTCAGGATAACCCTTACCTGTACTTTGATACTATTTGATATGTTTGATATGTTTTGATATTCCTGATATTGTTTGATAACATCTGATACGCAAAAGATACCATTTTGATATGAAATGATACTCTTTATTTCCTCAGTTATCCCTGCATCTCCCCTGGTTTTTCTATTTAAAGCACTCTCGATTATTGTTTTGATTTCATTTTCAGGATAAGGTGGGTCACAATTTTTTGCTAATATTTCAAGCACTTGCACTTTTTCATGCAACCTTGCACTTCCTCTTGTAAGACAATTGGCAATATGGAATAAGTCCTCATTACGCCGACCTTCAACAAAAAGCATTCCTTTATCTTTTTCTGTTTTACTTTTTCCCTTATAAGAAGAAGAAAGAATATTCTTTATATATATATTATATTCAGTAGGTAATAATGCAATATCTTCTTTTAAAGAAACAATCCAAGTATATGCACCCCCCTTACCGTTAGTTGAAGGTGGAGCTGTAACAAGTCCACCATTAGCCTTCAGATCACATCCTGGAAGGTTACGGTTGCTACTGGTTAGCTTTGCATCGGTGCACTTAAAGTAAAGGTGCTGCCCGCCTCGTGGGGTCTCAACGGTAGGAGTAATCAAGGAATCTGGTATATAATCCTGTATAGCTTCTTTTCCTTCATCTGTATCAATGTCTATAACTGCTATACCTGAGATTATACCTGTTACTATACCTACGTTAGCGTCTGGATAGTCACTCCACCATTTCTTAATTTCTTCTTCGGTTGCTATCCGCTTTTGAAATTCTTCCCATTTAACTAAAGGAACTTTGTTTTTACTGCAAGGAATCACAGAGAAATCATATTTATTTCTATATTCTAAAGCCGAATTTAAAAAGATATTATTCATCTTGCCATAATCCCGCATGTAATTCAGCATGACAATTAGCACACAAGATGAGAAAATCTGTATTTAATATTTTTTCTTGAAATTTTGAAAAATTCATGCTTTTTACCCAATATGAAAATTGGTCAGCATCTGATTCTTTTTGTTTGGGATTTCTATGATGTATGTGAAGAGCTGTAAAGCTTTTATTATATTTGCATCTATCACAATGAGCTGAGGTTGAACCTAACCATAATAAAAACCAATCCATATTTTTCTTAAAAATTTTTTGTCTATTTTTTTTAATTTTATCTGGGTTCTTTTTTGCCCACTGTCTAACTTTTATGTTAATTTGTTTTTTATGAGAATTTCTATATTTTTTTTGATATATACGATTTATTTCAGGATTAATAAATGGCATATTACCCCCTTAAAAAAACAAATAGCCCCAGGATTTGCGTATAAGGCATGATCCGCTGACAAGGGCGGTCGCAAATATCCTGAGGCTGTTGATTTCTTTAAAAGTTGATTGTCTTGTCATTGACTCTCATGCCTTTCATACTAATCAGTTTACACTCATAGAATTTGTTTGTCAATAGTTAAAGTAAAGATTTTTGGCCAGAGAAACTTACCGTGTGGGTATTTTAGGTTCATTCTTCCCCTTTATATGTTCTTCCCATAATTCTTGAGTTTTTTTATACCAAAATAACCCATGAGAACGGTCAGTTGGTAAACCTTTTCTTTGTGCTATCATTA
>JBDRFR010000119.1:0-4179 GCA_043818675.1 Nanobdellota archaeon | reverse complement strand
TTGTTGTTCTCAGTAAGGAATATGTTATCATTATATTCCCCGCTGATAGTTAGCCTGGGCGTAAAAGTTGTCTGAAATCCAAAAGATGGTGAAGCGGACAATAAGAATAGGACACAGATAAACGCAGATAAACGCAGATAGTAAGACTTTTGAAAAACTGCAATTTGGGTCATTCTTTTTTTGCCTCCTCTGTGTTCATCTGTGTTCATTTATGTCTAATAAAGACAGATTGTTATTTTATGGAATTATCAAACACTTTGCGTCTAATTTCTGGTTTAGGACCAAAATTTAATAAAAGACCAATTTCTTTATCGGTTGCTTTTAGATAATTTAGTAGCTGTGCTTCATGCTCCAACAATAGATTCCTCACCGCTTTTATCTCGACGATAACTTTATTATCAACCAGTATATCAGCAAAGTATTCACCTATAATTTCTTTTTCATACAGTACTTTTATAGGAGACTGAGCAACAGCGGGAATACCTTCTTTCTTGAACTCGATCATCATAGCATTCTCATAAACCCGTTCAAGAAAACCATAACCGAGTTTATTGTAGACTTTGTAGAAGACCTTAATGATCTTCTCGGTTAGTTCTTTATGCTTAATATCCTTATAATCTGTGTTCATCTGTGTCCAATTATCTTCAGGAATGGGGCGCGGATTTTTACAGATAAACGCAGATAGAAAATATTTATTATCTTTGGTGAAGCGGACAATAAGAATAGGACACAGATAAACGCAGATAAACGCAGATAGTAAGACTTTTGAAAAACTGCAATTTGGGTCATTCTTTTTTTGCCTCATCTGTGTTCATCTGTGTTCACCTGCCCGCTTATGCCTCGCATGGCAGGCGGGTCTGTGTCCAATATTAATTTTATGGAACAATTATTGTATCATTTACTTTTATGTTCACGTTTTGACTTAAGTCGTTTCCTTTTATAATATTTTTATAATTCACCCTTATAATTTTTTCAATCCCATTTTCATTGCGCAGGAGAATTATCTCGTTTTTTGATGCCCATTCGGTAAAACCACCTGCAAGAGCAAATGCCTGAAGAATTGTCAGTTTTTTTATAAGTTGATATTCTCCGGTTTTTGCCACTTCACCCAGAATATAAAATTTTTGACTCATAGGACTCTTCAATATAACCGTTACAATTGGATCTTCTATAAATTCTTTTAATTTTGTTTGAATCTCTTTTTTTACTTCCATAGTTGTCCGGCCAGCCGCATGTATATCGTCAAGAAGTGGAAAGGTAATCTTCCCATCAATCCTGACAAATACTTCTCTTGTAAAATCTTCTTCTTTCCATGCAATAATTTCCAGTATATCGCCTTTTCCGATCTTGTAATAATTGTTGTCAGCTTCAGCGGGCACTTCTTTTGAAGTTGGATCCTTCTCTTGACTATTGGCAATCTGAGCTAACGTCAAAGTTAAAATTAAAGACATACAGATGCTTAGGAATAGTATTTTTTTCATGAATTTATCTCCACTTTTTTTGTTGGTGTGTTGAATTTAAGGAGAAGCCAATGCACAATATATAAAATAACAAACGCAAATACAAATATAAGTATGCCGGAAACTTCGTGCAAAAAGCCCTGTGCCACCTGTGCTCCAAAATGTCTTGCCATTACAGCCGTTCCTGACAGTCTTACAATATTCACAAAAATTGCGATAGGTATTGCAGATAAAAAAAGTATAAATTTCTTTATGTTTGAATGCTCTGAAATAAGTGCAAAGGCTGCACTCAAAGCAAGCAGGGAGGTCAGTGACCTTAGGCCTGAGCATGCATCAACAACTTCCAGGGTGGTATTTGCAAGGTGGATAATGTTTCCTTCCCTATAAACAGGGATACTTAAAAAATTTATTACGCTGACAGCAATCTTTGTGGCAAAAAGTTTAAGCGGAAAAGCCATCTCGTTCCATATTATTGCCGGCAGCGGTATCATGAAGATTAGATAGACTACAGGTAAAAAAAGAACTCCTGTAAATTTCCATCCAGCAAGAAATACTGAACAGCTTAAAATAACCATAATCATGGAAAAACGCATTGTAAAAAGTTCAGCGCCGAGATTTGTAATAATAAAAAAAGCAAGACTTCCTGTTAATAAAATTAAACCAAGGTTTGAAGGGGTTATGGAAATCTTTGATAGCGTGTCCTTTTTACACCAAATTAAGTAACCTGAAATTAGCGGAATAAGAAAGCCGTGCGAATAGTTATCATCCATAGTCCAGTCAAGCGCCATATTATAAATCACCTGGTGATACAGGACAAAAAAACACAGTGATACCATTATAAGTGGTATATACTGCTTGCAATATGATATATTATTATTCATAAAAAGTGCCTAAAGTGAGCTGAAGTTAAGGTGTCGATTAATTCATATAAAATTAACAGAATGCCACATTTAACCAGAAACCAGCAACGAGCAACCAGTAACCAGCAGACACTATTCCCCTGGAATGTATTCATCAAGTACAGGTATAATTGCAACTGCAAAAGATTTAAGATAATCTGTAGTAGATTCAACGCCGTTATTGTTCACCGGTGCAATCAGGCGAACAAATGAACCATCTGTTCTATTTTTGAATATTGCATCCCAGACAAGATAAATTTTTTGCCAGTATTCTGAAGCAATGTATCTGCCACGTGATTGAAACCAATATAGAACAACCTGCTTGTTTATACCCATTTCTAATATCAGTTTAATTGCTTTAATTTTTTTTGCTTTGTTTCCAGGGATAATAATTTCTTCAAGGGATGTATTAGTAATATTCCAGCCTGAACCAGGCATACAATGCTTGGGTGAATGTATAAGATCTCCTTCACGCTGGCTTTGATAATAACCAACATAAAGATTAACTTCCTTGCCATCTGGACTCCAATAATTAACAAGCACTGAATCGTCAACCCCGAGTTTATCGTAAATTTTCTGTTCAAAAAAACTTTCCTTTCCAACCCAAATTCCGATTTGTTTAGGAAAGGTTGAAAATTCTTTCTTTGGCGGCAAGTTATCTCTATGGCTCATAACCGATAAATAGATAAAAGTCGAAATTATGAGCAAAGATGCAATTATTGATCGCTTAAAAGAAATGGCAGGCATATGTTTCACTTTCCTTGAGACGAAACCTTTGAAAAAACAGCTCCGCCTTGTTAATTACATCTGGCAGGACGATTTAACTAGTTGTTATTAAATACAATTTGTTTGATGGCTTTGTAGAATTTGGATTTTTTTCTTTGCCATCGAAATTTTGACTTACTGCTTACTCTCTGCTCTTCGCTCTCTGCTCTCCGCTCTTAGCTCTCCGCTCTCTGCTCTTAGCTCTCTGCTCTTAGCTCTCCGCTCTCTGCTCTTAGCTCTCTGCTCTTAGCTCTTAGCTATCTAGCGCCTTTACCAAAGAGAACTGTTTTTATAGTACGCAGTATTATCATAAGATCCATTAATGTTGATAAATTCTTAATATAAAAAAGATCATAGTTAAGCTTTTCAACAGCGTCTTTTACTGAAGCCCCATAGCCATAACTTACCTGCGCCCAGCCGCTTATCCCTGGCTTTACTGTAAAACGTTCTCTATAATAAGGAATAATGCCTTCAAGTTTTTTGACAAAAAAATCTCGCTCAGGACGAGGACCGACAAAGCTCATATCACCTTTTAAAACATTCCATAGCTGGGGGATTTCATCTATACGCCATTTGCGAATAAATTTTCCAATGCGTGTAATTCGATTATCATTCTCATCTGCCCATGTGGGTCCGCTTTGTTTTTCTGCATCTGTAGCCATAGAGCGAAACTTATAAATTTTGTACAACTTTTTATCTTTCCCGACTCTCTCTTGAGAAAAGAAGACCTGCCCTCTGGAATCTATTTTTATCAATACAGCGGTTATAATAATTACTGGTAAAAATATAACTAACAAGATAATAGATAAAATAAGGTCCAGGGCATATTTAATAAAACGCCGTGCACGTGATTTTTCAAATCCTTCTGAGAATATAAGCCATCCAGGATTTATATATTCAACAATTAGCTTGCCTGTAAGCATTTCATGAAAACTATTTCCTTCAATTACCTCTATTCCATCAACACGGCATCTTAAGAGCTCTTCTGTTGGAAATGATCCCCCCCTTTTTTCTTGAAGGGCTACAACAATTTTTTTGATGCCCATATCCCTTGC
>JBDRFR010000118.1:0-2590 GCA_043818675.1 Nanobdellota archaeon | reverse complement strand
CCAATAATCTGGTTTCTAATTCGTTCATTTCCGGATTCAATGCCAAATAACAACTTGGTGCAACCTGCCCGCTTCATTATTTTTAACATAGGGCGATCAACATAATTAATACGTGATTGCGCCTCCCACTTAATCTTAAAGGGTAACTTTAATATTTTTTCGCAAAGTTGAAAAACAAATTCTTGTTTTATCGTTAAGGCATCGTCGCTAAAATTAAAAAGCTTCATTCCGGTTAAAGCAACACACTGTTTCATCTCCTCAACAATTAAATTTGGAGAACGGAATCTTACTCTTTTATCAATTGCCGGTATGCTACAGAAATTGCAGTGATAAGGACAGCCACGCGTGGCAAATATCCCATTAGCCCAAACCCCTCTTTTCTTGTATATGGATTGATCTACGATATGCCTGGCCGGAAATGGCAAGTCATCTAAATTCATGGGGGTCTCGCCTTTCATTATCCCTTTTATTGATTTGCCTCTGATTAAATCCTGAACTATCTTAGGAAAAGTTAACTCTGATTCACCAGTTATAGCTATATCAAAATAAGGAAACCTTTCAATGAGTGTTGGATCTGCACTGATATGGGGCCCTCCAATGATTATCTTTGCTGAACAATTATTTTCCTTTAGGAATTTAGCTAATTGAACAGCTCCTTTTATATTCTGAGTCATTGTAGTTATTCCTACAACTTTAATTGTCTCAGTTTTAATTAATTCCAGAACCTCTTTTAAATTGAGACTATTATCAGATATGTCTAAATACTTAGCTTCAAAGCCCTGTTTAATCAAAGCTGAGGCTAAATACAAAAGTCCTAAATGGGGGCAATTAGGTACGAGGGCGAATGTCTTCTCCTTAAATGAAACCGGAGGCTGTAAAAGAAGTATCTTTTCCATAAATTATGATTTTCCCCTGGATCTGCCGGAAAGCAGAATAAAAATAAATCTACCCCATTTATTATTTAAAGCAAAATCGCTAAGAATACTTCTTAAACCAGGGAACTTAGAGATAAAGTAGACAAATAAGCCCAAAGGTTTCCCAAGTCTCCAGATTAAAATTCTTTTAAAATAAAGGTCATGTCCTAATTTTGTTACCTTCACTCTCTGTTTATAAGTAAACTCTTCAGTTTCAAAAATCGGGACATCATCATAAGTCGAGACGTTTTTTAAATACCTACTTTTATCTACTAAAAATCTACCATGTTCTTCGGCCCAGGCGTAAGCCTCA
This sequence comes from Nanobdellota archaeon, assembly GCA_043818675.1. Classification (GTDB taxonomy): domain Archaea; phylum Nanobdellota; class Nanobdellia; order Woesearchaeales; family DATDXC01; genus JBDRFR01. Next base: position 1,363 of record JBDRFR010000118.1, on the reverse strand, counting down.
GTGCCAGGATAAGGAATTAAATTCGAGAAATTGACATAATTACAATCTAAGGACTCGGCGAACTTAATGGTATCTAAAGCTTGTTCATATGTTTCAGTGGGATGGCCGATTATAAAATTCACGCAACAATCAATTCCAGCCTCTCGTGACATTTTAACGGCATCACGTACTTGATCTAGCGTAATCGATTTCTTTATATTTTTTAAAACTTCTTGATTGCCACTCTCGCACCCAAATGCTAAAAAATAAAAACCAGCTTTTTTCATCCTGGTAAATAATTCTTGAGAAATCCTATCAACCCTAAATCCACTATAGCACTTAAAATGCATATCGAGTCTACTCTCAATTACTAAATCAAAGATCTTGTTCGCTCGCTCAATATCTAATGAAAAACAGTCATCATTTATATCAAAATCTCGATACCCTTGCTCGTAGCGCAATTTTAATTCGATAAAAACATTTTCGGCTGACCTCTTTCTAAATCCCCTGCCCATCGAAAGCAAAGTAGAGCAATAAGTGCATCGAAATGGACACCCTCGAGATGTTATAATGGCAGTAGACTTCTGTTGTGTAGAAACATATTTATCTACCTCAAATAAACTATAGTCGGGAAATGGTATTGAATCTAAATCTTCAATAAAGGCCCTATCTTGATTCTCTATAATCTTTCCGTCTTTTTTCCAAATAAGGTTAGAAATATTTGAAAAATCCTGCGATTTATCATCTAGTGTTTTGAGCAATTCCAAAAGGCTGTATTCTCCTTCCTTTTTAATTGCAAAATCAAGCTCTGAATCAGAAAAAACCTCACCCTTTACAACGGATACATGAGGACCACCGATAACAACAGGCACATCGAAATGAGACTTAATTACATTAATACACTCTACCGCATAATCATAGCAATAACTAAAAGAGGTTACCCCAACTAAGCCAGGATTAAACTGTCTCGCAGCATCTTCTAAAGAAATACTATTGATCAAACCATCATCATAGACACGTACTTCATGGCTATGCTTTTTTAAAAAAGCTCCTAGATAAGCAATACCTAGATTTGGATGACCGGGTGGTGTATATTTATGTCCAAACATAGATTTATTTTTTGGGATTACAAACAAAACTTTCATTTTTTTCTTAATATTTTGTGTATTGAATAAATAATAATGCCTGAAACAGTCGCAACACCTTTTACAAAATATAAATAAAACAAACCCATTAATAGTAGGGGATGTTTAAAGGCTTTTTTTGTAAAATAAGCCCTGCGTGGCAAGCTATGGTGCAGCACCAAATTAGCATCTTTCTTTAAGGCAGGCATATAAAAGTAGCCATATCTTTTAAACTTTTTAAAAACATCTCTAAAAGTAGG
>JBDRFR010000117.1:0-2940 GCA_043818675.1 Nanobdellota archaeon | reverse complement strand
ACATAGCACATTATGTTTTGAGGCACAGGATTATTTTGAATTACAGGGCAAACGCAGAGAAATTAACTTCAGATAGAATAATAGACGAAATTTTGGATATGATTGATATATAAAGAAAAATGAAAAAGGGGTTTATGATTTACTTAGTTTTGTTTTTATTTTTGATTAATATTTATTCTGTTGGTGCTGCTGATCCGGTGATATTCCCACAAAAAGCGATTGTCGGAGTGACCTTTGCTAGGGTGGTTTGGGCAACTGATATTGCATCAGATAGCAAAGTTGATTATGGCGCAAGCACGTCTTACAGTTCAAGTGTTACAAATGCATTAGGTGTCACATGGCATGTTTTGACTATTAGCGGTCTGTCTCCTGGTACTACATATCATTATAGGATTACAAGTGGAGCAACAATATCAGAAGACAGAACTTTTACAACCTATGCAAGTCCGACAGGGACAGTAAGAACTGTAGGACCCGGCAAACAATATCAAACCATAGCAAGTTGCGTTGCAGCAATGTCAGCAGGTGAGACCTGCCTCGTTTATGGGGGAAGTTATGGTGAATTAGTTACAATGAGTTCAGGAAGCGGTGGAAATTATAAAACTGTTCTTGCACAAGAGCCTGCTTCAACTACAAAATTTACTATTCCAAATAACGCTGCTTATATTGCTATTAAAGGGATGAACATCTCAGGGGGATCAGAAGTTATAACCGGAAGCGGTACTTCGTCTTATATAACTATAGAAAACAATTACATGGATTCTGTTGGAAGTAGTAATACAATTGATTCTGAACTGCATCTTTCTGATTGGTGGATAATTAAAGATAATGTTATTTATGACTGCGGTTACAAATCAGTAGTAATTGGGCATGGTTCAAATAATTTGATAGACAGCAATTTTTTTTATGGAGGCGGTAACGACATTATCTACGATGGGTCTTTTACAACCAGCGTTATTAGAAACAACATAGCTTACAATAATGATCCTGCAATCATCGCTTCAAACTACCACTTGGATTTTTTTCAGTGGGACGGAGAAGGTGGAGCAAATTCTATTCAGGGTCTTCTTATTGAAGGAAATACCCATATAAATTGCGATGATAGTTCAGGTAACTGCCATTTTGTCATAATAAGGAATCCATCAGGCAATACTGCTGAGCATCCCATCATTAGATATAACTATGTTAATGATTTAGATGGAAGTGGAATACTTATTGGAGGAGGTTCTACTGATCAAGTAGACTATGCCAGAGTATATAATAATGACCTAACTGAATTTTCATCTAAGACTATCTCTGCTGGAGGGGCTTTTCTAGTATTTTATATGGGGGATTATGGTAAGTTACGTAATAACATTGGTTATGATTGTTGCCATCCTGATTGGTATCCTTGGAGCGAATCAACTCCAGTTTTTGACAATGACTACGATATCGCGTTCCGTGTTGGAGATACTGGTAATTGGGGAAGCGCATCAGCTAGATATAATGGGTACTATGACGAACCACATTATGCAGCTTATCGTAATCAAGATCCTGGACTTATTAATTATCCCTACGGACCTGAAATATCAAGCGATTCGTTTGCTATAGATAAAGGAGGACCCCTGACAAATGTTGCAACTGCAGATACAGGGAATGGAACAACACTTGCTGTTGGTGATGCAAGGTGGTTTCAACCTGGGTGGGCTGGCACACAGGCAGACTGGATTGCTGTTGGCTCAGTCAGTAATGTAGTTCAGATAAGTTTGATTAATTATACTACAAATACAATAACACTTGCAAATTCGATTTCAAGAAATGACGGGGATTCTGTGTGGCTTTATAAAAAATCAGATGGTCAAATCGTATTATATGGAAGTGCTCCGGATGTTGGGGCATTTGAATATGTTTCAACTTCAACATCATCATGCGGAGAAGCTGACATGTCAGGAAATAGTATTATTGAAATAAGAGAATTAATAAATTATATTTCTTCTTGGAAATTAGGAGATGTTTTAATTGGAGAATTAATCACTGCAATTAGCAAGTGGAAAAATGGATGCTAAGAAAGTTTTAAATAATTCTTTTTTGTTTATTTATTATAAAAGGGTGAAAAATGAACAAAGGAAGACTTAATGTTGATATTGCTGGGAGCATTTCTGCACTTGAAGATATGCTAAAAGAATTTAGGATGAAAAAAATAATATATAAATTATTTTTTAGAGGAAGAGGTCTTGAGTTTGACGGTTACAGGGATTTTGCTCCTGATGATGACGCAGAAAGAATAGATTGGAAGGCAAGTGCAAGAGCGCAAAAGATGCTTGTTAAGCAGTATATAGAAGAAAGAGATTTGAAGATTATGTTTATGATTGACATAGGAGATAATATGGTGTTTGGTTCAACTGAAAAAATAAAATGTGAATTTATAACAGAATTTGTTACTGCTTTTTCAAAAGTCATGCTTAATTCAAATGATAGAGTTGGTTTTGTTTTGTTTTCAGATAAAGTAACCCATTTTGTCGATTGCAAGACAGGCGAAAGGCAACTAAATCTTTTTATTGATACTTTATCTAACGGAGAAAACTATGGGGGAACAACCAATCTTGACATGGCACTTAATTTTGCAATAGATTATTTTAATAATTCTATTTCTTCAGTTATTCTTGTTTCAGATTTTTTGAGAATTACAAGTGAAACTGAAAAGAAATTAGGCCTTTTATCACACAAGTTTGAAACAATTGCTGTTAGAGTTAGAGACCCTCTTGACATAACACTTCCAAATATAGAAGGGGAAATTATTCTTGAGAATCCTGAGGCAAACAGTCAAATTATAATTAATCCAAGTGTTGCAAGAAAAAGTTATGAAAAATATGCAATGGAACAAGGAAAAATGATTGAAGACATATTTAAAAAAAGTGAGCTGGATTATCTTGACCTTGTTACAGATACTCCATTTGCCAT
>JBDRFR010000116.1:0-3271 GCA_043818675.1 Nanobdellota archaeon | reverse complement strand
ATTAATAATTCTGATTATATTGTTGTATATAATGCTGATTCCAGACCGCATCCAAACACCTTTGAATGGGTGATGAACGATATTAAAGAAAATAAATATGCGATTTATCAGCAACTTTCTACAGTCTTCCAAAATTTTGATGATTTTGGTAACTCCTTCGGAGGATTGCTTCTAAAAACTCTTGCTGTATTACAAACTCGATTCTCACTCGCTCATGAATTACCTAGACTAAGAAGAACGGTTTCCAATAATTCAGTTATAAGAGAATATTCAAATGCTCAGTGCATAGGACATGGCCTATTCATTCCTTATAGAACATTAAAAGGCTTAGGAAATTTTTCAGAACATACTATGCTAGAAGATTCGTTTTTAGGCTTTCTTTTACGAGCGACAAGAAATCCAATAACTCCTATTCCCTTCCTTGAAAACATAACTTCCCCAACAAGTATTTGGAAAAATTTACGTCAAAAATATATATGGTATTGGGGGCCAATGTATTATCCATATTATTATCAACATTATAAAAAGATTTTTTTAGGCGGAAGGAATTCATTAAAAGCATTTATTTTAATGCTACAGGGAACATTTTCTGCGATCGCCTGGGCACTTTCTGGGCCAATTTTATTGTTTTCAACTATATTAGCAATTATAAATATTAATTTGTTTTTAGGACAGATTCTAATTATTTTAATTCTGATGTATGCTCCTGCTCAATATTTTTATATTATACATAAATATAATGAAATTATGTTTTACACGACAAACAAAGGGGCGAAGACTAGAAGTTTATTGGAACATATTGCTATACCAATATTATCATTTTTTGTCATAATTTTAATTAGTATACCTCCTTACATATCCATGACTATGGAGATGTATAAAAGACTTTTTAATAAAACGCTCAAAAAACCAAAAACAGAAAGCTAAAATATTTACAAGCATAACCAAACAAAATTTAATCAATGAAAAAAATTATTATAGGATTTGATGGACTCGTTCGTGCTGGAAAATCTAGCACCGTTAAAAGACTGGCGGATGTGTTTGACGCTACCATAGTTGATGAATATAAAGGCTATGCAACAAGAGCTGGTCTTGTGTTTCCGAGTTATCCTCCAAAATCATACAAAAAAGCTATCGAGGCTTCAAAATTTTTTATTAATCTTGAAAAACAGAGGTATTTTGATTTATGTAATTATAAATTAACAGACAAAAAGATATTTCTTACTGACCGTACTTGTCATAGCTGTATCGCATTTGATTATGCAGCAAACCATTACACCAAACTCGGAACGTTTAAGGAAGTTGAACATTTATGGCAAAACACAAAGAAGGTGGTGCCGGATTTAAATTTTTTTATGGACGTATCACAAACTAATCTTAAAAAAAGAATGCGCTTAAATGGAGACGTATTCCCACCACATTTTTCTAACAAAAGATTTAATGGGTACATGACTAAATTTTTCATGCAACAATGTAAAAAAAACAAAAACATGATAAGAATTAACGCAAATCAAACACGCGAAAAAATTGACGAGGATATTAAAAAAGTTATAAAGAAATATTTAATAAAGCTTTCGAAATAACCTGGTGGAAGCAGGACTTATAGTTTTAATCAGCTAAATGCGCATGATCGTTCCATACAGAAAGATGCCAGCGAGTTCTTTTGTCTGTCTTTCCATAATGTATAATACTAAGACCTGTGTTTTTTGTATGAAATTTATCTACAAACTGATCGCATTCAATGGCAGTAAGCTCTTCCCCCATCACGACGTGCGCTAAAATCATTCTCAAAACAAATCCGTGTGTTACTACCAAAATTTTTTCTTCAGGTCTATTTTCAAGAAAAATAAATGCTTTTTTTATTCTTTCTTTTAAATCATTAAAATTTTCTTCATCAGAATAACGAAAGTTTGGATCCGAAAAATTATCCCAAATAATTCTTCTTATTTCATTTGATTTTGGGTCATCCTTAGGAAGACCTAACTGCTCAGTCGGCCATTTTCTCTCAGCAAACAAATCGGAAAACTCGATGGGTTTAGTGATTTTGTTTTTTATTATTTCAGCAGTCTCTTTTGCTCGTGGTATTGTACTTGAAATAACCACATCAATAGGCAATTTTGTACAACGTGAGGCAACATATTCAGCTTGTTGTTTACCCTTTTCTGTTAGTCCGATACTATCACCAACCCAAACATCGCTTGTGTTTGTTCCACTTTCGCCATGTCGAACAAAATATACGGTTTTCATATATAAGCAGTTTAACAATTAAATAGGAAAAAATAAAGCTTGTGGTTTTGTGCCACAAGCTTTAAGAATGGTATATTTTCTGATGATAAATCTCGTGATGAGATTCATTTACTTCATGAAAAGAACTGGTCGTAACCTGTATTTCAAATGGAATATTGTTTTCATATGCGATAAGACGTAAGCATTTGAAAAATTTTCCTTCAAAACCTGGGTCAAATAACTCAACTGGATCCTTTATGAAGTCATTGGCAAGACGCATTGGGAACATCTCGCTAATTTTTGTAAGAACCATATACGCCTCATCTACCGTTTCAACGATTACACGTATACCATACACATCATGAATAGAAAAAACATCTTTTGCCTTTTTAAGAAAGATCTTTTTTCTTAGGGTTTCCGGATTTTTAACTCGAAAAGCAACTTTAGCTTTTTCTACTGAGGTATTCACTAGACAACCAACTTTGTCCGCTAGTGTTGATATACTACAAGCTATTCGTTGCTCATATATAGCAATATTTTCATCCTGCATCTGAATCCTCCCTTTTCTTCTATAAAATTTTACGACTCACAAATCTTAAGCTAGTGATTATTTACTTCTTCTCTCATCTAAATGCGATTATATACATATACAATAAATCTGTCTAGGGTAAGTCTTGTCCAACGCACGATTACACCCAAATGAGATTCAATTCCAACGTAAAAGGAGCCCAAATTGGACTCCCTAAACGTTGAATCATCTGGGGATAACGATAACGGGGGGATAACGGGGATAACGGGGTCAGGAGCCGTTTATTTTAAATTTTCTCTATGATACACTTCACTAATGCCAAGAAATAATCGTGTTGATGTTGCTGGAGGAAACGGCTCCTGACCCCGTTTTCCTCAACCGCAACGCATTTGGCAGGCGCGATTAACGGTAAGCCATGCTATTTTTGGAATACTCATGATACACCTCCGTTTTTAAATGGTTTTCTCTATAATTTTTAAAGAACATTGAGATCATATTTATCTTTGATCTTCAAAG
>JBDRFR010000115.1:0-28771 GCA_043818675.1 Nanobdellota archaeon | reverse complement strand
AAAGTATGTTTTCGGCTTTAAAGAGGTTATTTGGTAATGTACTATCTAGCTTTAGCGCTAGAACACAAAGAGCAGAAATCTATATGCGGTTAATAGCATATAATTTAGGTGCTATATTGATGGAGATTTTCTACTAAGCCCCAATTATCAAAACATTTATATACTATTAAAATGAATATTCAGTAAAATAATAAAAATATTATTAAAAAAACTATTTAATTAAATATTTAAAATAATAGTAAAATGGTAAAGATACAAGAACTGCCGTCAGGACAACTGGTCATCACCATTCCTAAACGGCTTGCGGAATATGAGGATCTTAAGAAAGGTGTTGAGCTGGATTTTAAAAAACATAAGGGAGGCTTTTTATTAATAATAAAAGAGGAATAAAATGGACATATTTTTTAACTTAGGAATCATGATCATTATTGCGACAGTCTTTGCTTTTATAGCCAAAATATTAAAGCAGCCGCTTATTCCTGCTTATATCCTTACAGGCATTCTTATCGGGCCGTATATGCACTGGATTACAGGCGCAAATACAATTGAATTGATGTCTGAAATCGGCATTGCATTTCTATTGTTTATAGTAGGGCTTGAGATTGATATTCGAAAACTGAGAAATATAGGGCTTGTAAGCACATTAGGCGGCACTATACAAATACTTACACTATTTAGCATTGGGTTTATCGTTGCGTCAATTATGGGATTCATACCGCTTGAGGCAATCTATTTTGGGATAATAATATCATTTAGCTCTACAATGGTTGTGCTAAAACTATTGTCTGATAAAAGAGAGCTGGATACACTGCATGGCAGAATAATCATCGGGATATTACTGATGCAGGATATTTTTGCTATTTTTGCGCTGTCGATCCTTGGGTCGCTTAATAAATTTTCATTTTGGCTGTTAACTTTATCATTATTAAAAGCCTGCATAGTTATTGTTATAGCACTTTTTGCAAGTAAACATGTGTTTCCAAAAATATTTAAAATTGCTGCAAAATCTCAGGAACTTCTATTATTAATTGCCTTATTTGTCTGCTTTTTATTTTCAATACTGTTCAATTATATTGGTTTCTCAATAGTAATCGGCGCATTTGTTGCAGGAGTGACACTTGCAAACCTGCCTTATAACATTGAGATTATCAGCAAAGTCAGGTCACTGCGGGATTTTTTTGCCACGATCTTCTTTATTTCGCTTGGAATGGAACTAACTTTAGGTTCGCTTAGACAGATAGTAATACCGCTGATTATTATGCTTGTTATCCTGATAATAATAAAACCTTGGATAATCATGTTTATAACCTCATTTTTCGGGTATACAAAAAGAACATCATTTTATACAGGCATGTCACTTGCTCAAATCAGCGAGTTTTCATTAATAATAGTATCGCAAGGATTGGTCCTTGGACACCTATCACCAGAATTCTTCTCAATAACAATAATTCTTGCGATAGTTACAATAACAATCACGTCATATTTTGTAAAATACGACCATATTTTGTACCACAAATCATCCAAAAAATTTTCTGTTCTTGATAAGTTTGCAGCCCTGGAAGAAGAGCTGGAGTACCAGCCTAAAAGCAAGGCTGACGTTATATTATGCGGCCATAACCGAATCGGATATGGGATAGCACGAACAATTCGAAGAATGAGAAGAAGCTTGATCGTGGTAGATTTTAACCCTGAGCTTATTAAATATCTGATCCGAAAAAAAATACCTTGCATTTACGGTGACCTTGGTGATATTGAGCTAATAGAAAGGCTGCCCCTAAAAACTGCTAAGATGGTTATATCGACAGTGCCGGATATAGTAGATAACTTACTTCTAATTAAGAAAGTTAAACATGTAAACAAAGATGCCATCTTATACGTTACAGCAAACCAGGTGGAGGAAGCATTGTCACTTTATGATGAAGGAGCAGATTATGTAATACTGCCGCATTTTCTAGGAGGAGATCATTTATCAATACTTATAGAAGATTTCACAGGTGATGTTAATAAAATCATAGAATTAAAGCTAAAGCATATAAAAGAACTGCACCAAAGAAAATATCTGGGGCATGAACACCCAACGCACAATTAAAATGAATAAAACATATATGGAACCAATGTTAAGGATAGGTAAAAAAGGCATTACAGATGAGGTTATAAAAGAAGTTAAAATAATGCTCGACAAAAAAAAAATAGTTAAAGTAAAGTTTTTAAGAACTGCAATAACAAAAAATAAAAAAGAATTGATTGAGGAACTGGCAATAAAAACAGGCTCGAGACTTGTTAAGGCTGTTGGATTTGTTGTCGTGCTACAGAAAATTTAAATAATACGCAATCATAACGAGGATAATAAATGGTAACTGATGAAGAACTTATAAAGTTTGGGTTTACACCTGAAAAAGATGAAGAAACAAGGAAAGCTCCAAACATATCTACAGGATACCCAAAACCGGTTAACAGGTTTAGAATTTATGTTGAAGGGTATAATATGTCAATGGAAGAACCATATTTTTGGGTGCTGCATTACTTGCGATATTACAATGGATTTTCGTATGTAGATAAAGTGACTGATATATTTGCAGCCGGAGAAAACTCTTCATTTTTTGGCAGCTCTCAGCAAAGGCTTGGTTCGCAGCAGGATAAAGTCAGCCAGTACCTTGCAACTGTAGGCAAGATGGTTAAAGAACTATTTCAGCTCGTAAGGGAGCTTAGAGTACTTGACGAGCGGTTAAGTTACTATGTTGACTCTTATAAGGTGGAAAGCTTAAGCAGGGAAAGCGCTGAAATTACTTTAAAAGGAATCTGGGTTGATATGGTAGAGCAAGGAGCAAAGAATCCCGCGTCTGTATACGGCATGGCAAGAGAGGTACAGTTCACAACTTTACCGGATTTGTTCTTTAGCACACATCCGCACAGACAAGAGGATGTGGATGTTTATGTAGATAAACACAGGGGAGATTTTAACCGAAAAGTAAAAGAGGTGCTTAAAAGAAAACTTAGGACATATCTGACCTGGAAAGAACATACGTTTGAAGAGGTAAAAACCAGAAGGGCTTTTACCTTAAAATATTTAAGGCAGCATTATGAGATTATCAGGATGTACATGGCCTGGGTGAAACCCTATTTAAAAAACGTTCAAAGACTGCAGATGGACCAGTCAAAAATGGACACTCCGGATTTACTTCTTGCGTTTGAAACATCACTAATAGAAGTTGAGATACTAGCCAGAATGCCTTATAAAGATGGTTATTCACCTGTTGTTTTAGTTCACTTTTGGTTTAGAACCCGGCCGGAGATGAGCTATCAACAAGAGGGATGGCAGAAAGGGCCGCTGCATGTTGGAAGAGTAGAGATGAATTTTAGAGCGTATGGGTGGAGTCAAGCGCAAATTGAGAAATATAAGGAAATGAAACGAGAGGAAGAGTTTCAATTGTTAGGATTAATAGATGCTTCTGTTAAAGCTGCAATGGAGGCGCTTGGTGATGAACTAATGAAATATCTGGCAGAAGCAGGCGATGAAAGTGTTAAAGCAAGGTCCAAAGAAAATCAATCAGCAGAAGCTGCGGCTGCTAAAGTGTCACCATTAATCAGGCCGTTTACTAATGTAGGCAACCTATTTAGGCCACATCGAGCAAAGGCTGCTGCAAAGGAAAAGCCAAAAGCTACAACTGTTCTGCTGTCAAAAAAAGCAGAGGCAGATGCAGGCAGTAAAGCAGCAGGCGCCATGTGGAGCACATATGCACATTTTAAAAAGCATCATAATATGCTGAACTGGTAAAAATGGAATTTTATGCACATGCACCAATGAGTGATTACCATAATTCGATGGATCCTGGTAATTATGAGCCTACGATAGGTGAAGAGCTTAACATCAGTGTTAAGGATATCGGAATGTCTGTTCCGATGGGAATATCGGCAACTAACGTCTCAGGAATTTATAGTAAGATCCGTATGGGTGCCGGAAGCATCGAAATTGGCTTTCCTGGTGTATACACAGGACAAAGACAAGCGCAAACGCCTGGAATGTTTGGCGAGGACCAAAGGCAGGCTATCAGAGAACTTACTAAGATTAATGAGGTCAAACTTACAACTCATTCTGCTTATGGAATAATGGGAATGCTCGGGCGCGACCCGCGAGACAATTTTTCGCAGACAAATGCAAACCAAAACCTGCATGAAATCCAAAGGGCAATAGATTTTGCAGCAGATACAGCAGGCGGCGGGTCTGTTGTTGTGCATTCAGGCGAGTATGACAGGCCGGTTACAGAGATGAGCCTTTTTGATCCTGAAATGAAAAACCAGCTGTCTTATGGTGAAGATGGAAGGCTGCTTTTTAAAAAGAAACAGCAGGAAACAAGAGATGCTCAGTTTTTGCTGATGGATGACCGTACCGGCCAAAAAATGGAAACAGTGCAGAAAGACAGAAAAGTAGCAGTGCCTGTATGGAGAAGGGCAGAAGAGGATTATGATGGAAAATATCAGGAGAATGTTACTGGTTTAAAAGAAGATGATAAATGGATAAAAGAATATGTTGGCAAAAGAATCAAAATTAAAAAAGGGGATTATATAGATTATGACGGAAATAAGATTATTGACCCTTACGATCCAAAATTTGGGAGGGTACCTGTATTTAATGCGGACAGCAACAGGTTCGAAGTTACATATAAGGATTTTTATGGATTTAAGGAAGAGGCTAAAGAACAGACAGATTGGAACAGAAAACACTGGAAAGAGAAGCGCGGTAAAAGGCCTGAGGATGATGAGATGTTTTATTATGACGGAGTTGTATACCCGGATGAAGCATTTTTACATGCAACACTTGAAACCAATGAAGGACATAGCAGAGGCTGGGCGCTTCAATATGCAGAAAGAACACAACATTACTTGGATGCAATAAAAAAACTGAAAGAAGCAAAAATTTTTTATTCTGATCTGATGAAAACTACGCCAAAAGAAGAACAATGGAAATTGTTCAAAACAGACTCCATATTTTCAAGCAGGTTTGGCATAAGCCCGGATTTTATACCTCCTGAACATAAAAATCCAGTGGACATGATTGATAACTTACTAAAAGAACAAAGAGTCAGCCTGGAATTTGCAAGACAATCGTCTGCTTCTCAACAGCAGCAGGCAGAAGATACAGCTGAAACAAAGAGGCATATTGTTACGCCGCTCAAGAAATTTAAGATGCACAGCGCAAGGTTGTACGCTGAAGCAGGACTTCGGACACTTCAAAGAACCAAAGATGAAAGCAACCCATTATTCCTTGCCATAGAAAACATTTTTCCTGACAGATTTGGCGGCCATCCGCAGGAATTAAAATGGGTCATTGATGAAGCAAGAGGATGGTTTGTCAAGTTTTTAACTGAAAAAGAGGTGCCGTTTGGCTTATACGATAAGACTTATGATAAAACCGGCTCAGATAGAAACGCACCGAGCCCATTTTATGTGGAAGGAATGTCGAAAAATGAAGCTGAAAAACTTGCAGAGAAACATTTAAGGGCAACATTTGATACGGGACATGCTAATATGTGGAGAAAATACTGGCAGCCAAGGCCTGGACAGAGTATTGACCAGGCAGACCAGGAATTCAAAAAATGGTATCTGACTGAATTTGAGAAACTAGCAAAAGAAGGGTACATTGGCAATGTGCACCTTACAGATAATTATGGTTTTCAGGATGACCATATATCGCCTGGCCAGGGAACAACGCCCATTAAAGAGGTGCTCACAATACTAAAAAAGTATGGGTATGATAAAGCGATCACTGTTGAGCCTGGCGCGGATGCGTCAACTGATGTCTCGGACTTTCATGGGTTAATGAAAACGTGGAGATATATTGGAAGCCCAATCTATGGCGCGTATGGAGGAGGAGGAGGAGGAGGAGGAGGAGGAGTTCGGCCGCAAACATGGAGCGATATTAACCATTCATATTTTGGACAAGACAGGCCGCCATATTTTATTTTTGGCGCGTATGCACCGTCCAATGACTGGACATTGTGGAGCCAGGTACCGATGGAGTAAAATGCCGGAAATTAATAAAGCTGAACTATCGAAATTAAAGCCTGCTGACAGAATCAGGAAACTTAAAGAGATTGCAGAACAAAGCAGAAAGGAAATTTTAGAAGCTGAAAAAATAATCAATGAAAGCGAGAGAGAGATCGAAACAATAGAAGTCAGCAAAAAAGTTAGCGTGCCAGAGTCTAAACGGATAGAAATATCTGACCTGTTCGAACCGCCGCCTAAAACACTTGAACAAAAAGCAGAAGAAGGAGCAGAATTAAAACATGATCAGATACAATACATGGTTAATCAAGCCTACTCAGAAGCAGCAGATCTAGCATATCAGGAACCAAGCAAAGAAGTGCTGGATAAAGTTGACGCGCTTGGTGAAAGGCTTGAAAAGATCAATTATAGGACATTAAGCGATGATGTGGCCAACAGAGTTGTTGCAACAAGGTCCATAATTTATAAGATTAAGAAATCTCATCAACAAGAACCGCCAAGGTGGTAAGCATGCTGGAAACTAAAGTTGAGAATGAAAAGGTATCGTGGAACGAAATAATGTCAAGGTTTATTAAAACTGACAATTATATTGAACAGATTGGAATATCAGAAGGACTAAGAAAACTGCTAAAATGAACAGGTTTACAGATATTGAAAAACACTATAATGATTATTATAGATCGCTTCTTAAATCAGGCAAGCTGCTTGTTAAAGATACTGATATTGGATTTTGGGGGCCATCTGCAACAAAAGAGGTATTTGAAGCGTTCAAGATTTTAAATGTGCAGCAGTACCAAAACTTTCTGGACCTGGGTTCTGGTGACGGAAAAGTCAGCTTAATCGCTGCCCTGTTTTGCAGAAATTCTACAGGAATAGAATATGATCCTATCCTTACTGGAAAAGCTAATGAGATGAAAGATAAGCTTGGGATATATAATGCCAAATTTATCAATGATGATTTTTTTAATCATAACCTAAAGCCCTATGATGTAATTTTTCATGCGCCGGATAAGCCGCTGCACAGAGGTGTTGAAGAAAAACTTCTAAAGGAGATGAAAGGAAAGCTGATCTTGCATGGACACCATTTCCATCCAGAAAACTTAAAACGTAAACAACAATTTAGGGTTAACAATACGCTTGTAACATTGTATTCTAGATAAAAAGAAGAAAACCCATATTTTTTGTAGTTATTTTCTCGCTGCCAATCTGTATACAGTGCTTATTTTTAATCTGGATTGCATGATTTTTTTTTAACAGGCCTGATAAATTATTTTCCGCGTTACCAAGAATGGAATCATAAATAATCTCATCGCCATTTAGTCTTGAATTTCTTAACAAAAAAACCCCGTAGTTTTCTGTGTAGACAACACCACATTTTAGCATTGCGCGCAAAACTCCAGCATACTCAGATGAGTGGCTTTCAATAACAGCTAGATTCTTTTTACCTATATCAAGCGATTTCTGACAATTAAAATTACATGGAAAATGAGATATTAACGTTAAATCAAAATATCGCGCTGTAAAGTTATTATAAAACGGATAAATGCAGCCGTCAGAGTTATTTATTGCTGGCAGAATATAATCATTATTTTTCATTTCCTGCTGTTTTGAATGCTTTTGAAAAAAATTGCAGCAGCATCTTGGGTAGCCTAAAGTTAAGCCCAAATTAATATGGTCAAAGGTTTCTTCGTATTTTTGCAGTTTTGTTATTATATCATCGCTTTTTGCAACATACATAAAGAAGTGGCCTTTTCTATTATCATCACAGGAAATCCGTTCTCCCTTATTTGAATAAGCGCCATTGTCAAGTTTTAGCACTTTAAAGTTTGAACCTGCAATACATAGATTGTAAGATTCAAGAAAACTCTTGATATCTAGATAGTCATCCTCAGATACCATTATGCGCGCTGACTGCTTAACACCGGAAAGAACATATAGCACTTCAAACACCTTGATCATACTATCTAATTTTTCTTTTAATTTTTCAATCATACTTTACTGGAGAGTAGATGGATATATAATATTTTGGATAAAAAATGCATTGTATATCCAGTACCAGTCAGAAGTTTTTGGTTAAAATACAGATTATTTATCTCCATAATCCATTCTTGTTTTTTAGCAATGTTCAAAACTGTTTGGTTTGTACGATAACTCCTAAAAGCTATTAACCTTAATCCATATTGACTTATGCTCTTGCGTAATTTCTTATCTTTTCATATGCCCAGAATTTTCTTTTAGCTTCTCTGAGCATGTTTTCTTCTTTCTTTGCTCTTACTCTTTCACCAAATTTTCTTTTTACAGCTGAGATGATCCCTTCGGTTCCGGTCCACCTCATGCCATACGACGTCCTTTCAGCCCACTTATCATAACCCAGATATTTGAACCTTGCAACTTCAATGCTTCTTCTGAATGAACCACCACCCGGATCAATAACAGCATCATCTCTAATCTTAATAGCTGATGGTATGTTATAATGGTCAAGGAAATCAAACAATTCATGGACATCATACTTTCCATCACCCCAAAAGCCCAATATATTGTATCCCCCTGCATCCAATTCAGTCATATGAGTCATAGCAATATCTGGCTCGGACAATTCTTCTCCTTCTATAGCAACGTCAACTTCATATAAGTCTTTGGTGTAGGGATTTCCGGTAAGTGTTACCTTGATGAACTTCTTCTTACCATCACCATACATCTTTTCAAAATATTCTCCGCTCATGTTCATCTTAACACCCGTCATATCAGTTGCGCAGTATATGTCCTTGTCTTTTGGCAGCTTGAACTTCAAACTCATCATGTTTATTCTTCTATTAACGGTACTAAAACAGTTGTAGTATGGAATCTTACCAATATCAACTACTTGTCTCGTTATCCCGATTACCCCTCGTAAGTCTGTGAATTCTAACCATATTGCTTGAAGGTCAATCAAGGATTTTGGAAACTGGTATGGTGCACCTACTTTCCCTTTGTTCATTTCCCTTAGTTCTCTTTTCCAGCCTTTGGCCCATTCAAAGTCAAGGTAGAATGTACCTCTTCTAATCAACTCTTCATTGTACTTCTGCCAATCTCTTTTGTATTTTTTCTTTTTTCCCCATCGTTTTCGGTTTGTTTTTGCCATTTTACTATATATCATATAGTAACATTTATATATATGTTGTGTTTTTTTGTAAGATTATGCTACAAAAAGTAATGTTTGTCTATGAATTTGAAGGAAGAACAGCATCAGAAGTTGGAAAAATAAATAGGCAGTTGTTCGGTTATAAAGACAAATCTAACCACGGTAAATATATTTACTGGAGAAATGGGCTGTTAAGCAAAATATCTTTGAAAAGGTTAGCAAGAGGCGTTATTCTAACAGATAAAGTTAATGATTCGGAAGTTCTAAAGGCTCTAAGGATGGTAAGGGCAAAGAAGATTTCTAGATATTATCTGACCGTGAATAAGGTTGTTAAGTGATTTATAAAGAATTAAAATAATTATCGCACAAAGCAAAACTGTTCAGTAATCTTTTAAAACACTATTCAATAATGGTTATAAACTTTTATAAAGCTTTCTGCCCACATGTAAGATAATGGGTGGGGTTAAATGAAAGTTAGTATTGAGAAGAAGGTTAATCCTAATATTGAAAAGTATCATAGGGAAGACCTTGATCTTGCATCCAAATTCACACAAGAAATACATAAGGAGCTGGGACAGTTCATAAAAGCTGTTGTAATCTTTGGCTCAGCAGCAAGAAAAACTGAAACAGATGGTTCTGATATTGATTTACTGATAGTAATTGATGATCTGTCTATGAACATGAACCAGGAATTGGTAGAAGCCTATAGGATAATCGTACAAAAATTGATAGTGAAAGTTTCTCCAAGGCTGCATATCACATCACTTAGGTTCACTGCGTTCTGGGAATATATAAGAAATGGTGACCCGGTAGGTGTTAATATACTAAGAGACGGGCTTGCGTTAATTGATACCGGTTTTTTTGACCCTCTGCAGGTCCTGCTACGGAAAGGCAAGATCAGGCCTACTCCGGAGAGTGTCTGGACATATTTTATGAGAGCGCCTAATACACTGCATAATTCAAAGTGGCACATATTACAAGCCACTTTAGATCTATACTGGGCAGTTATCGATTCTGCGCACGCTGCTCTTATGAAACTTGGTGAAATCCCGCCATCGCCAAACCATGTTTCTGACCTAATGGAAGAAAAAATGGTGAAAAAGAAGCTGCTGGAGCACAAATATGTTGGTACAATGAGGAATTTCTATAAATTATCAAAGATGATAGGGCATAGACAGATTTCAGAAATTAAAGGGCAAGAGTATGATAAATATTTTTTGGAAGCGCAAGATTTTGTCCACAGGATGAGAAAGTTTATTGACGCTTAAATAATAAAGTTTATATCCTATTTATTCATTCTAAAAAAAATATGGGATTTATTGAAGATAAGAAAAACATATTAGCTAAAATTGACAAATCCAGCAAAAGGTGTATTGATAAAGATATAAAGCAGCTGGTAGACTTTTTGAATAATAAGCCTGATTATTTCACCACCAGCAGTTGTGCGGGAAGAATTCTATTAATATCACAGCCTAAACAGAATAAGAAATATAATGTTGAATGGCTTTATCTAAGCCATGACGAAGTTATATTTAGCACTATTAAGAACATAATTAATGAAATAACTACATCAGATGTTTGGTTTAAAGAAGAATCTGCAATTCTTCATGTATGCTGTAAGACAATAGAAGATGCATCGAATTTGATAGAAACTGCTAAACACGCAGGGTTTAAACGGTCAGGCATTAACACAATAGGCAAAAGAATAATGCTTGAATTATTGAGCACAGAAAATATGGCTGCGCCAATCATCAAAGACAGTAAATTAATTGTTGATGATGATTACATAAAAATACTGGTAGATGAAGCAAATAAAAAATTAAAAAGAACAAAAGAAAAAATTAACGCGCTTTACAAAATTCTATCTTCTCCGTGAAAGGATTATCGCTGCGCCAATAGCATAGATTACACCGCCTAATAATAAGATTGTCACTATTGCAAGGAGTACTAAGTATTCTGTAGTGTCCCTAAATGAAACAGTGGTATCGACAGGTGTAACGATAGGTAAGGTTGGAATGGTATCACCACCGGTAATTATCTGGACATCAATACCTTCATCAATCTCTTCTTTTTCCGGAGGCTGCTCAACAACGCAATCCTGTACAGTTAAAATCGCGGTTTCTGTTTCACTATCGTCGCCGTTATTGTATTCTGCTTCAATATTGATTGGATAAACGCCAGGCTTAACATCTTCATCGATTGAAAATGTGAATCTCGCTGTCTGCTCATTATCGCTGTCGTCAATATCCGGATCAAGGTCAAATGACCGTTTGTCGTTGATGCCCAACTGTGAATTGGTAACTTTGATGTCGGTCTCTTCATCTTTTTGGCCAATATTTCTAACACTAACATCCAAACCAATAACCCTGCTGCATTGCACAGTGGTCGGAGATAAATCAATTCCGTACAGGCTGACTTTGTGCTTGTCTTTTTTAACTTCAAGTTCTATTACCCATTCAACTGAATGAGAACGGCCTTCTTCATCTTCGCCAGATGCGTAAATTGTGATGTCATAAACGTCCTCGTCAACTTTGTCAGGCACAATGAACTCAAACTTAACGCGTTCTTTATTACCGTCTTTAATTTTGCTTATTGTGTCTTCCGCGTCCAAATCGTCGCCGTCGTCAATGTTAGCAATCGTAACCTCTACATCAATATCTTCAATGTCAATATCATAATCAAAAGTGTTTTGGAATTCGATGTCTAACACAACTGTATCGCCAGGCAGCGCTTCTTCGCTGATACGATCACCATTATTCAAGCCCTTATCAGATTTTGAACCCACTTTAACATCTAAATCGCTGATAGTCAAGTTATCAGTAGCTGTTGGAACAGTTGTTTGAACCGTTATTGTAACGCTGTCTGTACTTTGTCCATAGGCATTTGTAACTGTCAAAGTGAATGTGTAAACACCTGCTGTGGTCGGAGTAAAGGTTGGCTTTTGAGCGGTTAAACTTGATAAAGTTATACCTGTAGGCGGTGTCCATAAATAAGTTAGCGGCGCATCACCAGTTGATGCGGAAGCATCAAGTGTCACCAAAGTGTTAGGTGATACTGTCTGCGGTGTTCCTGCATCTGCAACAGCTGCGTTACTAGGCGGTACTACAATGCTTGTACCTACCCTAAAGCTTGAAGAGATTGTTGTATTAAACCGCACTTCGCCGTTTGTTGTAGGCGGAGCTGTCTGAGATTCAATAAAACAAAAAATGCCCATGCAACTGTCAACGCTGAACTTTGTTGGATCGGTTGTGAACTGAGTGGATGAATAAATCTTTGGAGCTTCATTATATGTAAGTCCATACATAGTTATTCTTACAGGAACTGCAAAAATATTGTAAGGAGGGTCTGTAGTGTCAAACGCAACAATACCAGCAGTGACGTTGATATGCCCGTCAATTACAACAATGTTTGATAAATCCAGGCTTCTTAAAAACACAATCTTTGCAATATTGGTCTTTTGAAGAGTCAAATTAACATTCTTTAACTGCGTTTTATTAAGTTTTGATAAATCAGGACTTACAACTGTGAAAGTATCAGTTATCGGGTAAGTGGTTGCTTTTATTGTCCATTCTCTGGTTTTGCTATACCCATCTTTAGCAACAGTTGTCAGCTTAAGTTTTCTAGTATTCAGACCGTCCTTATTTTCTGCCTTATAACTATAAGTTGGCGTATTGGATACTATATAATGGCCAGTGCTGTTCAACAATTCCCAGGTTGTGGATTTAACTTCAAAGTCTGACGGAATACTGACACTGAAATCCTGGTTTGCTATGCTTGAAAGATAAACAGTTGATACATCCGGAGAATAAACCAGGCTGCACGCGCCAACTGTCAATTCAACACTGCTAATATCGACAGTGTTTGCTGATTCAGCTGTTATGGTCAGATTATATTTTCCGACCGGCTTATCTTTAGTGATATTAAATGGCACTAAAAAGGTTGCACTTGAACCTTTTAAAATCTGAACGTATGGCGTGCTTTTATCAACACCGATTGCTGTGTTTTGAACTTTTAACCGCACATTTTCTGCTATGCTAACCTTATTAATATTTTTAACTGTGGCTGTTACAAAAACACTGCGGTTGCATGTTACAGATGATTTATCAATAGATTTTGATGTTATACTAAGCTGATAAATGTCGCTTTCAACATTAATTGTAGCGTTCCAGTTATCCTGCATCTGCTGATTAGACTGGTCTTTTCCGCTGGCTTTAATCAATAATTTATAGCTGCCGGCTGAACTTACGTCAATATTACCCAGAACAACTGAGTTTATTGCGCTTTTGCCTGGCAAAATACTGCTTATCCCGCTTACGCCAACCAGATCACCGTTAGGCAGACCCTGGATTGTAGAGTTAATCTCTATACCGTAAATACTGCTGCCTGTAAGAGCATTTGAGATATTATACTGTAAATAGATCTTATCAGTAGGCCTTACTCTACCGATACCGCCCTCAGCCAAGTCTTTAAAAACACCGTTGTTAACCTTAATCTTTACATTTCCAATTACAATAGGCGGAACAACAGTTATTGTGAAGTTTTCTTCTGCAGTCTTAATACTGTCAGATACTTCAATTTTTATTAAATGCTGCCCAATTTCTGAATTTTGCGGTGTCCATGAAAATCCGCCTGTACTATTAATGTTCATATTGCCTGAAGAGCCTGCTTTAATGCTGTAACTTAATGTTTGGCTCTCTTCGTCAGTTGCATGGACAGCATACCTAAAAGTTTCCAATGCTGGTATTTGCATATCAGAAATGGCTGAAATGATTGGGACATCGTTGACTGAACTTACTGTAATTTTTACAACCTGAGAATCGCTTTTTTGCGGTGCGCCGTCATCTGTTACAGTAAATAATACAAAATTATCACCTATATTAAGGTAAGTTGGTGTCCAGCTGACATTTGCCCTAGTATTATTAATCTTAACTATACGCATCACACTTGACATGTTTGAAGTATAGCTTAATGTATTGCTTTCTGCATCTGAAGCCGTTAGGATATACGAGAAAAGACTATCCTCTGTTGCAGCCAAATCAGGTATTGCAGCAAGTACAGGAGCATTGTTAATATTGTTAACAGTTATGGTTATAGTTTTTGTTACCGATACTATACCGTCTGATACGCTGAATAAAACACTATAACTGCCAACATCATCATTAGATGGTGTCCAATTAAAAATGTAGTGAGTAGCATTCTTAATTGTAAAGGTGCCAAAAGTGGCATTTGTCCCGAAAGTTAATACTTGGTTTGTAGGATCAAAGTCGAATGCTGATACAAAAAAGGTCTTTGTAACATTCTCGGCAAATAGTTGATTATCGACAAACAGCAAAGGCGCATCATTGATATTATTAATAGTAACTTTTATTTTATTACTGTCAACAGTTGTGCCTGTGTAATCTTTTGCTGAGAAGTTAATGTATTGAGTTCCTGTATGATTAGCTGCAGGCGTAATGTTGAGCAGACCAGTTGTTAAAAAACTGTTAAAAACTAAATTTGTAGTGTTGCCGTTAACAATAAATTGCAGCGTGTCATTGTTATAATCAGTGAAGTAGTTCTTTAGGTTTAACGAGTCATTATAACTGTCTTCTTTTATCGATATTGCTGGGATTACAGCTATGTTTGAAGGAATGCAGTTTTTGATGTTTAAATTGACAACTTTGCTATCAGAGCGGTTTGTTGAAAAACTGTGATAGTATGTCATAGTTGCATTTATTGGATAGATACCAGCTGTCACATTACCTGTATTAATATCAAACACAATGGAATCGTTGTATTCTTTTGAGAGTAATGTGATACCCTGAACTCTTCTAACAAAACCCAGATCACTATTTACAATACTAACAGCCACGTCATCTACAAAATCTCTTAAGCCAGTATTTGTAATGTTAACTCGCACCACAACAGGTGAAGTGCACTGAACACTATCGTTGTCAAGCAGTAGATCCTCGATTATGATCACTCCTTTTTCCTTAGTTATATTTAGCGAGAAATTTAAAACGTCGATCCTTCTAAATTGCGGGAAGAAGTTTTTACCTTCAACCTTAATGCTCCCATTATAAACAGACTCATTGATAATTGTTGGGATTTTTATCAAAAACGACCTTCGTTGGAAGGGCACTTCTGACCAATTGCCATTAGTAAAGATACTACCATAATAAATATCAGGGATATCCAAAGTAATGTTAACATTATCAATAGTATCGCTACCGATATTTTGTGTATGGACCACAATCTCAATCTCGTCGTTTGGGAAGAGGTTCTGGATCATTTCGCCATCAACAATTCGCTTATTGTTAAGCGTAACGTTTGAAATGTTCAAAGTGCCAAACACTTCAATCTTAATAATTTGAGAGGTGTTAAATTGACCGTCTGAAACTGTAAAGTTTATCAATTGGTTGCCCAAAAAATTATGGTCAGGTGTCCATGAATATAGGCCGCTATTTTGGTTGATAGTTCCGCCAGGAGCGTCAGTGATATAATAGCTTAATACATCATTTGTAGGGTCAATATCATAAGCAAATTTGGATACATTTACAGCAATAGGCTTGTCCTGGATAACTGTACGGTTGCCGATAAGGTTTAATGAAGGGGCATCGTTGGTGTTAGTTACGTTAATCTTTACAATA
Source organism: Nanobdellota archaeon (assembly GCA_043818675.1). Lineage (GTDB taxonomy): Archaea > Nanobdellota > Nanobdellia > Woesearchaeales > DATDXC01 > JBDRFR01. Next base: position 13,018 of record JBDRFR010000115.1, on the reverse strand, counting down.
GTAGTATTAACACCGCCATCCGGATCGATTGCTTTTAATGTAATGAGCCTTAACCCTGTACTGTATGTTGTGAAATTCTTGTCAGGAACAATGGTTAATGTGTTAGTGACGTTGTTAATTGTGATTGTCAGGTTGTCTGCCCCGCTTACAAGCGACCAATTAATATCAGAAGCTGCGCTTTCAACGTCTGTAACCTTTGTTGTCAAGTCAATTGACTGAGTTGTATCTTCTAAGAATTGACTGTAATTAAAAGGCAATTTGGGAATATCATTTACAGACAGCACCTGTATAAATACATCATTTGTTCTGTTCAAACTGGCATTTTGGTAATCATAAGCTGTAAAATTGCATTTTACGTGACCAAACCAGTCTAAGTTTGCTGAAAAGTTAACAATGCCTGTCATGTTGTTAATGCTTACGATAAGTTGAGAGGCATTACAGGTTTTTGTGTAATTTAGATCGTCAGAATCGTAATCGAAAAAATAACTGTCCAGGTCAAGACTGTCATGATATCCATCCTCATTAAAACTGATACTGCTAACAGTGCCCTTATTAAACGGAGCAGCATTATTGATAATCAAAGTGACGTTTGTTAAGTTGCCCCAATTATTATTTTCATCTTTACCGTGTACAGAGATTATATGATTGCCCCTTGCTAAGGCAGAAATATCAATTAATGCAAAAACGTTCTCAGATTCATTGTTAAAACTGCCGTCTAAAGATGACATGCTTACGCCTGTGCCGTCGCCTGTGAATGTGTTTATGAAATATTCAGCGGCTGTTATCTTTGACCAGTTCTGAGCTGTTTCATCTGTGATCTTAGCTGTCAGATTAACCAAGGTACCGTTTCTAATAGCAGGGTTTGGTGTTGCCAGAACAGCGGATGTTATAGGTTTTGTGACATCAGTACCTGGAGAATATAAACTAAAATGGTAAAGATTTGCCCATACATAACCTTCATAGTCAGTATTGTCAATATTAAAGTTATCTGTTACAACACCGGTTTCGTTTAGCAGTTCCCAACCTGTAGTTGCAGGATTGTACCAAAACATGCCGACAAGTTTGTCTTCTGTTAATCCTGCTGCTGTTAACTCAGCTAGGGTATAGTATACTTTAAAATATACAGGGAACTGGACAGAATTACTATCGCTAACATTAATTTCGATGGTCTTAAAGCCTTTTATGTTTGAGCTTAAAAAGGAACTTTGCGCAGTAACATTGGATTTTGAGATCCTAACGTTAACAGGTCCAGTTGTTGTTATATTAAGTGAGGAACTTGTCTTGTTAGTATTATTTAACACATTGTAACCGTTAACAGTTTCAATTTCAATACCTTCAAGCCAGGGATCATAATCAACATCACCAGATGTTGTATCGCAAACACTTTTATTTGGCCCTTCTACACAACCCCAATAATTGTTTTCTGCATTAATTTTTATATCCACTTCATTTTTTAGTCCAATATTAGCATTATTATATATATCATTCCAGTTAATTATGTTAAACATTCCAAGCCCTTTATTTCCGGAAGATGCTAAAAGTATTCCAACAAGGTTATCATGTATACCATTATTTACTATTGTATTATTATCTGTAATATTAGTAATCCAGCTACTATCTGCAATTTTTATGCCTATATCATTATTGCTTATTTCACAATTATCAATTAAAACTTTCTGAACTGCAGAAAGTGCAATCCCTTGTTCTGATCCATTAACATCCTGAGAAATAATCTGTGTACCAGTGGAGTTTATACCGTATACAACAACTCCGGTAGCATAATATCCGTCAGTTTTATGGCCTGTTGGACCAATGTCTGTTAATGTATTTTCCTGAATTATCTGATTTGCAGACCGATCATTTACAATCGCATAATAGTCGATATCATGTATACTATTGTATCGGATTATATTATCATGTGCATTATATTTACCGCTTCCGGCAACTTGTATCCCCATAGCACTAAATTCGTATATTTCATTGTACTCGATAACGTTATTCGAAGAGATGGTATCAGAAGTTCCATCTATATTGATTCCTGAATCTTCTTCATCATTCCACCAGTCTCGAGATGCTTGTCCAATAATTATATTGTTCAAAATGCTATTATTAGAACCTCTAATTCTCAATGCGTATTGAGCATAGTTTCCATTTGTTGTAATATTTTTTACTGTGAAACCATTAAAAGCGGTATTATTTGCCTTTATCCATATACCTGTCGTTTCTGTGGGTTTAGCTAAATCGATTATGGTGTTAATAGCTCCCCCAGTTGATTGAAGCACCAGATTATTCTTATCAATACTTAATTGTCCATAATAAGTTCCAGGAGATACGTTAATTATGTCACCTTTAGTTGCATTCCCAAGTGCATTTTTTATTGTCTTAATCTCACAATTTGATGTTGAGACAGAAATAAAACTTAAGCCCTCTTTACAACTTGTTGAATTTTGAGGGTTTGGTGTTGTTTTAATTTCAAAATCAGCATTATTATCATCTGTATCTTTTCCATTGCCATAAATATTACTGGTCCCTTCGGATTTTCTTTCTAGGCTTTGACCCGCGGTTGGATTTGTTGGATAAGCGCTGCCTTCAATAAATACGTTTGTAACAGTTCCCCAGGCAACACTATCGATTATTGCGCCTGTATTTTCTGATCCTTGCCTTAATGCAATACCGTTATCTGCAGATATTAGACCTGCTGAAGAAACATCAGGTAATATTGAAGGAGTCCATCCGCTATTAGCCCATAAATAATAACCATGAGAGAGTATAATTTCTGAAGAAGTCCATGATTTGATTGTAGTATCAGAGGTTCCATCGGCGGTTCTTTTGACTAATCTATAACCATCCAAATCAAAATCTACATCCATTGGATTATATAACTCAATATAATCATCAGAAGCGCTGCCTCCGGTTATCTGAACCTCACTGATAACAATATGATCAGTTGCTGCAAAAGAAGCAACGCTTGTAATTAACATAAGAACTGTCAATAAAAGTAGTTGAAATTTTAATGAGCCTCTGTATGATCTAACTTTCTCCATTAAGCATAACCCCCAACGGTTTTTATGAATATTGTTACTTAGCTTTTGGAAAATGCATACCCCTATTTAAATCTTTCGATATGTTTAGCATTATGAAGTAGTTACAACTAGGGTTTATTTTAGAACTGAAGCAATGGACTGGTCATCAACTGCTGGTTTTTTTGATTCAACAGCGTGCCTGAAGACATCTTCCATGTTTTTTAACAGATCCCTGGGATTGTTGCTTTTCTTGTTAACCTTAATAATAGTATCATCAGATATCATTTGGAGCTTGCCTATCCTTTTCCTTACAAGCTGGACAGCATCACTATCACTTAGCCCTTTGAAGGTATATATATTGCTGCGAACCATATTTTTTACAATGGTTGGAACACTATTGTCCAGGTCTTTTCCGACAAAGACAATACTCTTAAAATGCCCTTCGTCATAATATTCTTTTATCTGCCTGGAATCTTTTACAGTCATATCAGAAACCTCATCAAGCAATAGAATTACATCGGTTGCCATAATGCCAAACAGCCGCCTGAAAAAACCAGACCGGCCAACCAGAAGCTTGTTTATATCCAATGATTTTGAGGATAGGCTGAAACTGTAATAGATAACTTTTCCCTTGTTTTTGAACTGATGAATAATTCGCTTCAATGCAGATGTCTTGCCAGACCCGTATTCGCCTGCAATAAAACAGCACTGGCCGGCTTTGATGGATTTGATGATCTCATCCACTTTATCATCAACTCCAAATAGTGAATCATGGAAGCTTGCTGGCTTGATACTAAATGGATTATTGAAATAGCCGATCTTCCTGTACCATGGGAGTTTTTTCATTGTTCTTCCTCAAATTCTGCTTCGCATTCAGGGCATTCAGAGTCGTCATCGTTAACTATTGCGCCGCAATCGCTGCAAAAACTGTCACAGTTATTGCAGCGCCAATATTTGCCCACTGACACTAATTGATCACTGCAATTAGCGCATTGAAAAATGCTCGCATCTTCTGTAATCTTTTTTTCTGATTTTTTTTTTACTATCTCTTTAATATTCAATGATTCTTTTCCGTTAGATGCAATGTGTTTTCCAACTTTTTGGGCGTTTAGCAATACAGATGTTGGATTTTGGTCAGAATTGTCAACAATTTCTTTTAGAATGGCATCAGTGAAAGCATCATTATCTTCTAAACGACCATGCAGCATTTTTACTAAATTTTTTTTGCCTGGAAATTTGAGCTTAATAATCCGGTTTTCAATACGGTCCCTGATACTATCATCAAATTCAACAGAGGAATAGTCATGAGTTGAAAATACAACTGAACGTAGGTAGTCCTGGTCATAATAAAATTTAATCTTTTCAGCGTTCTTTCTGGAAATGCTGTTAACATTATCAAGCAATAGAATCATATTTTTTGGCTTTTTTTTTAGAAGCCTGCCCTTCCATCCATAACGATTAATAAGAAGAGACTCAATGTCAAGAGCCTTGTTAAGTTTTGCGCCGTCTACATAAATAACCCTGCCATCACCCTTAAAATTATCGATTACATGCTTTAAAAGCCCTGTTTTTCCTGAGCCAGGCAGCCCTTCGACCAAAACCATGCTTCCGGCTGACACCCTGTAAAGAATATCTTCTTTTTGCTTTTTTAAGCCTGCTAAGCCAAAATCTGTTCCGAACAAATTTATCTCAAAAGGATTTTCATAAAAACCTAATTTTTCAAACCATTCCACAACAATACACCTCAATAAAGTTCAAATTACCCTACTATTTAAAGTTTTTGCTTCTCTAGAGTAGGTTATAAAAGTTATCACTTCAAAATGTTAGCGTTAAAAGTGATGATGATATAAAACAAAAAAGAAAAGCAAAAAATTACTTAAGCTTCTTTTCGCCTAATTCCCGAAAGGTCTGCGCCTGATTATAAAATTTTTCTGCTTTTTCAATATTGCCAGATTTATAGTGTGCTTCTGCTTTTTTATGGCCTTTAGCTGCCAGATCGAAAAGGCCTTCAGGAGTGGTACGAGGCTTGTAAACATAAAGATAGATGACAAGGCCAAAAATGATGATCATAGCAATAGTTGTAACACCGCCCAAAATACTTGGCACGTTCCTAAATCCATCTAAAATCTTACTACCAAAATTAGAGTCTGCAATCGCTGCGCCTGTAATTCCGCCCAAGCCTTTATTTTGTGATTCTGCGGATAACGCAGTGTCCAGTTCATCAGTTTCAACTGTTGAACCATCTTCAGCGGAAGTTTCTTTAACAACCTGCCCTGCAGCAGATTCTTCTACTGTTGGCGCGACATAAGTGCAGGACTGTTGTTCATTTGGCTGATTAACAGTTGTACCGCAACCATTATCATCAGTGCAGCGCCTTATCTGAGAACCGCTTTTTGAACAGGCAGTCCATGAACTGCATGTCCATGATTCACTACAGGTCGACGTGCTGGGACTACCACCACCGCCGCCGCTACCGCCGCCACCACCGCCTGTGTAGCTGTACTCTGCAACCGCGGAATGTGATAATCCTGTAATTTTGTAACGTGTCCCATTATCAACTGTGGCGCAACCATAACCGCCAGTAGTACCATCACAAGTGACCTTAACGCCGTTTGAACAATCGCCTGTTACTGATACGGTTGTTACTTCCTGGTCAATAATGCAAATTGTGTTAGTAGAACCGCTTTTTTCGATATAAGCAGTTTTGGTTTTGCCAGTTCCTGTTAAATTTATGCCCCGTATTATTATTGTGCTTTTTCCAGCTGAGGTGTTTGTTGTGATATTTATGCCTGCCAAACTTAAGGTGGCGCTGCTGCTAAAGTTATAATCAAATTCGATAATTTTCTTAGATGATGCAATAAAAGTAATATTCGCTGGACCGCTCTTATTGTTAGGACTATTTGCATTATTTACCAAAAAAGTAACTGATCCAATGTTAGTTTTAATTTTGGTTGAATCACCATTAATAAAATCAGCATTGTCAGGGATACCATCATTATCATCGTCAGTATCAAGACAGTCTTTTGTGCCGTCATTATCTGTATCAAGATAACCTTCGTCAATATTAGCGTCACAATTGTTATCAATACCATCACAGAGTTCTATGGCACCAGGGGATATAGCTGAATTTGCATCATTGCAATCCTTAGCACCGCATGCTGCTCCCTCAGTTTTATAACCGTCACCATCACTGTCAGTGCCTGGGTTGTCCGAACCTGAACAGTCCTGGTCAATTGAGTCGCAGGCAGTGTCTGTTGCGCCCGGATGAATTGCCTGATTATTGTCGTTACAGTCGTTAGCTGCAGCTGTGCCGTTAGTTGTTATTGCGCAAGTTGTGTAGGTATCGCCATCATTATCAAAATTACTGTTAATTATACCATCACAATTAATGTCAACACCGTAACAGAGTGTTTCAGGTGCGCCTGGATAGATAGATGCGTTGTTATCATCGCAATCTTTATCGGAGCCGGTGTAACCATTGTAACCGATAGCATAATTATCATTGTCAGAATCACTAGCCGTCAAATTTAGATAATGAACATTTTCATCACAGCCGGCTTCGAAAAAATTGGAACAGTCATTTCCGTTATATACATTCATCTGCTGGGGAGATTGGTCTGTGATCAATCCATTGATTTTAAAATACACATTTGCATTCTCTGCTGCTTCAACAGGTATAATAAAGGTCCCAATACCGGTTGGATAAACTGGATTATTAGAAATAATATTTCCATTTAGGTCATGCGCTGTAAACGTCGCATCGTTTTCAGCGACTACTCCGTTAACAAAAGGCCAACCAATCCAATTATTTGGTTGCTGGTCTACAGAGTTAGCTGAGAGTGATAAAATCACCAGCATCACTAAACTTATGATAATAGTTCTCTTGTCCATTTTATAGCCTATTACTATTGATTTTATTTATTTATTTAAATATTTTTTCATTAACTTAGTTAATTTCCAGACGATCTTTGTTTTTGATATTAATGTAATAAGGGATATAACCAGTTTCATCAATAAATTCGGTCAAAGATCCGCCCAAACCAGGCAGGTAAATCAATAATGTTCCATCTTCATCCTTATAATATAAAGCGTTGTAATTCCCGCTAATAGATGAAAGGACATTATCAACTGAATAGTCACCATCCAAAATGTCGGCCTGGCCAAGTATAAATCTAGATAGAGTAAACGTCCTAAACCCAGGCAGCCAGTAACCATACATGGAGTCAGGCCGTACAATACTATAACTACCCCTTGTATCCAGATTAAGCTGTACAACTGTTTCGTCCATGTTTACTGCCTGATCACGACATTTAACGTAAAAGAGATATTCCCTGTCCAAAGGTAATGTGAGATCGTACTCATGGACCAAACCATCTTCGGTTGCCAAGTCTAATCCTTTTCCAAAGTCAAACTCTGCATCCTGGCGGAATTCACATTCTGCCTGCTGGTCAGTTGTTATCCTAAGAGTTGGTGTTGAATCTGTTATAGTGTCGTTTGGCTCTGTTTTGGTTATTTGAGGAGCAGTTGCATCCAGTATTATTGTGTCAGTCTGTGGGTCTGCTGTATTTTCTGCTCCGTCTTTACACTGGTAGTAGACTGTTTTTTCAGCATCTTGGGTTTCTAAAACCCAGGATTTTGTTTCAGCATAGTCCTCATACGCTGACCATTCTTCACCATCATTACTGAATCTGCATGTAACACTATCCAGATTATCGTCTGAAGCGCCTAAAGATAATATTACACCAACACTGTTTGTGTAAGCAGCACCATCATTTATTGAGATAGATAATGAATCCGGCTCTGTTGTGTCAATCGTTGTTGATTGGTCATAATCATCTTTGCTTTCCTCATTTCCTGCATTGTCAATTGCAATCGTCAGATAATAGTAAGTGCCTTCTCCCCTTGTGATAGTAGTTGACAGGGTGTTTGCATCAAAAGTCCCGATTGAATCCCATTCTTCACCATCAGTACTTTCCTGCAAATTATAAGATGATATTCCGGATGAATCTGAACCGCTCCAGGTTAGAGTAATCTCTGTTGATTGGCCATATTCCTGCAATACAGCTACTGATGATTGGGGTTTTTCAGTGTCATATGTAAAGATTATCAATGCTGAGTTATCCATCTCATTATTGATGCTATCTTTGCATCTTATATAGAAAGCATTTACACCTTCTTTTAAGGTTGTACCAATCAAATCTTCTGGAATGTCTGCTTGTGTTTCAAACTCGTTGGCTTCAGGCATGTTATCCATTGATGCGTCATTTATGCCCCATCTGCAGATTGCATCTTCATCAGTTGTCACTGTTATTTCTGGTCCTTCGTTATAAAAACCATTTTCAGGTGTTGAGTCAATTACTGTCGGTGCTTGCTTATCCACAGATATTACAAGCGTCGATACATCTGAACTTAAACCCGCTAAATCTACACATACAATAGTGAATGTATAATCACCATTGTCAAGCCCGTTAATTCCTGCTTTGTGTTCAATATTATCCTGTAACTTAGCCGTTCTCCCTTCCATGTCATCAAAATCTGTCACACCAAACTGGCTGTATCTGCAGTTTGCTTCTTCAGATGTGTCAACTATCAGATTAAACGAACCTGTGTTGATAGTTGAACCAGACATCGGCGATAAACCATCAATTGTTGGCTCTGTTGTGTCTAATGTAATTGTATCTTGTGCTGTTCCGGTGTTTCCAGCTATATCATCACATTCATAGTAAACTGTTTTTTTACCATCACCTTCTGATAAATCCCATGATTTTGTTGGTGAGAAATCCCCATATTCTGACCAGGTTTCATCATCATTGCTGAATCTGCATTCATCCAAGCCTGATGTTGCGTCAGTTGCTGTTAGAGTCAATGTTACATCTTCTGATGATGTGTATCCTTCTCCATTGTTTATCATAATAGATAGGATTGGAGCACTTTGGTCAAGAGTTACAGTGATATAAGCTGTTTCTTCATTTCCGTTTGTATCAATTGCTTTAGCAGCTATTGTATAAGAGCCGTCTGTCAACTCAGAGATATCCCAAGGATATTCCCAAGCGGTATCTGTTATTGCTGCATCTTCCCATGTAGAGCCGTCTGTTGAAACTTCAACTCCATCTAACTCAGTTTCATCATCAGCAGTCCCTGATATGGTGATAGATGCAATCACATAATTTCCATTTGATGGGCTCTCTATCGAGATTGTTGGAGGTGTCACATCTAAAGAGCCGATAACCTCATAGGTTATTGAGTCCGTAGCCTGGCTTCCAGCTGCATCAGATGCGATTATTTCAATGTTATGCAGGCCTGTCTCAGTTTCTGCTGTTATTGTCCCGCTCCATTCATCTTCATCTACATTAGTGAGCTCTATATTATCTGCAGTTACACTAATAACACCTTCATCATCAGTTGCAGTTACTGTTATTGTTATTGCTGCTCCGGGCGTATATTGTGAAAGGTCTAATGATACAGAGGTTACTTTTGGAGCTGTTTTGTCAACTATAACAGTGTCTGACCCTGTCCAATCACTCTGGTATCCAAAGTTATCGACAGATCTTACCAAAGTATAATATTCTCCGTTTTCAAGGTCGGTAAAAGTATGGAACATTTCGTCAACATTTCCACCGTCTGATACCTTTGTACTATATAATAATTCATATTCGTAGTACAAGTTTAATTCATAATAGGCAACACCTGAACAATAATTATCACTGACTGTGTTCCATCTCCACGTGATTGACCCATCATCATCATATTCACTGTCCCCCTCATTTACTATCTCAGATGGCGCATTTGGTGCTGAATGGTCAACATTAACACTGACAGAGTCTGAGTCTATTGCATCACCATTCTCGTAATAAGCTGTTGCTGTCAGAGTATGCTGGCCTTGGTTTTCACAACTGCCCAAAAACCAAGTTGTTGTCCATTCGCTGCCAATTCGGGTATAAGCAAAACCCCCACCATCTGCACCATTTGCCCAACTATCCCAGGAAATATCCCAATAATTTCCTGAATCAGGTACAAATAAGCAGGTGTCTTTTTCTGGAAGGCTAGCCATATCCCATCCAGTAGCTCCTTTTAGCGTGTTGTAATAATCAGTATCTTCATCTCCGCACTGGCCCATGGCCCACATCAACACTGGTGATTGTCTGACATAAATTGAGTCTTTATAATCTCTGAACAAGCATACATCTGGCTCTATGCAGTCAGCAAGGTAACCAAAATCTTCATGTGTGAATTCTATTTCTGTTTGGCCATTTGTCCTGGTATAACTAAATCCACCGCCATCCTGATCATCTGCCCAGTCATCCCAGTAGATATCCCAATAGGTATCTGAATCCAGAATATGCAGGCAGGTGTCCTCTCCTGGAAGACCATCCATGTTCCCGTCTGTAGCTCCTTTAAGATCATTATAGTAATCAGTCTCCTCTTCTCCGCACTCACCCATAGCCCACATGAGAACAGAACCTTTTCTGTTATAGATATCTCCTTTGTAATCCCTAAATAAGCATACATCTTGTTCTATACAATCAATCTCACTCCCCCAATCAGAATGGGTGAAGTCTATTTGATAGTTATCATGAGTTCTGGTGTATGCAAATCCGCCTCCGTCCTTGCCAGAAGTCCAGCTGGCCCATTCGATTTCCCAATAAGTGTCTGTATCTTTAATGTGCAAACAAATGTATGAATCAACCAAGTCTTCCATGTCATAACCCATTGCGCCTTTTAGTGTAGGGTAGTAACCTGTAATTTCATCCCCACATTGTCCAACAGCCCACTCTATGCTATTATCTCCAATGCTATACGCTTCATCGTCCTCATCTCTAAACAGGCATACGTCCGGTTCAAGGCAGTCTACCTCGGTCCCATAATCGGAGTGCTCAAAATATGTACTGTCAGATGCAACGCTTAGACCACAATCACTACTATCTGCAAACTCCACATATCCAGTATTGTCCGGCACATCTACAGTGACAAAAGTATCATCATTCAAACATTCTCCGCTATTAGGATAGATGAATGATACAAACCCAGGAGTATTGTCAACCGTGTAAATAAGAGTAGATGAATAACCAATATTTCCAAGATCGTCTGTTGCCCTTATCTGAACAGTGTGAGTTCCGTCATTTAATGAGGTTGTATCCCATAAATACGGGCTTCCTTCTTCAATAGTCTCCCATGCATTGCCGTCTATCTTGATCTCTTCTGACAATATATCACCGTCGTCTGTTACAGTGTATTCGATGTCGACAGTTCCGTCTATCCTGGTACCGCCAGCCGGGCTTGTTATAGCTACAGCTGGTGCTTCAGTATCTGGGTTAATTGTAAATGACCATGTGCTCGAGTACTGTCCCAAGTTTAAACTTGAGTCCCTTGCAGCAACATGCCAATAATATGTTCCATCATCTAAGTCTGTCGGATAGCTGGTCTGTTCTTGTTCAATTGTAATTGGGCTGGTAAAGCCGATATTATCAGCTATTTCTAACAAATAATCATTTGCATCTGCCACTGCATTCCATTTTAATGTTGGGCTTGAATCAACAGTGGATGAATCAGCAGGTTCTTTTAGTGTTGGTGTACCGCTTGGCTCTGATTGGATGTTAATTGTTATTGGAGTTGAGGTTCCTTCCAGGCCGACGTTATCGACAGTCTTTACAATCAAGTCATTATTTCCCTGTGTTATGCCTTCTGGCACGACAACGGTTCCTGAACAAGCACCTTCTGAGTATTTTATGACATCACCTAAGAGGGTTCCGTCAATTTCAACCCAGCATACCTCATCATTGTCAATACCGCTTTTTGTGTCAGAAACAGGTATGTTGATTATTATTGATTCTCCGGGTGAGAATGCATCGTTGGAATCGGGTGAATCAAAGCTTTCAAACTGAGGTGGAACAGCATCCACAGTTATCGTAACCTGTGAGCCAGTTTCCTGATTGCCTGCGTTGTCCATCACTCTTATGTTTGCATTGATGGTTGTACCGTCCGCCTGGTCAGCGCCTTCTCCTTTACATAACGGAGTAGTTGTATCGTCATAAGTTCCTTCTCCCCATGTTGTTCCGTCAATAGTAAATTCGCATGATGCTACATCAATACCAGATGCAGGTACAGGATCAGATACTGGCGCATTTATTTCAAAGCTGCTTGCAGTATAACTACCAGATCTTGGGTTTATGTTAATCGAACCAACTTCTGGAATAGTGTTGTCAACTGTGAATACTGCGTCTGATTGGTCTTCAACAATACCGCCATAACCGTCATCAGCGATAGAGTTTATAAGATAATTATTGCTGTCTCCTCCAGCTGAATTAGTATCCCATTCATAAATTCCATCATCTGATTCAGCTAATACTATATCAATCCATCCAGCGCCGTCTATATTGTATTGTAAGTCTATTGTTATTGTATCTTCATCTGCATCTGTTGCAGTCCAGGTTATATCATTAGCATCTTTCCAATTTTCTCCGCCATTAGGCGAATTGATAGCTATAACCGGGGCTGTATTGTCCACATCATCAGTTTCTGAATACTCATTTGAGTAATCTTCGCCGTCATAAGTTCTTGTATAAACTGTGATGGTGTTATGGGCATCTGTGACACCAATAGTGTACGAATCATCTTCTGACCAGTCCTGTACAGTTCCTACATCATTTTCAAACTTATACTCATATGTTAGTCCATCTTCGTCTGCATCTTCAGAGCCTGAGCCTGTAACAGTCAAAGTATCCCCAACGTATAGATTATCAGGGAATCCATCTAGGTCTGTGGGTGCTGTCGGGGCTGTATTGTCCACATCATCAGTTTCTGAATAATCATCTGAGTAATCTTCGCCGTCATAAGTTCTTGTATAAACTGTGATGGTGTTATGGGCATCTGTGACATCGATAGTGTACGAATCATCTTCTGACCAGTCCTGTACAGTTCCTACATCATTTTCAAACTTATACTCATAAGTTAAGTCATCATCATCTGCATCTGTTGAGCCAGAACCTGTTAAGGTT